>NZ_JBHWVM010000031.1:0-81909 GCF_042736805.1 Streptomyces sp. NPDC060031 | reverse complement strand
CCGCGACACCGCCCACCGGCCGCAGCGTCGCCGTCCTCGGCGGCGGGGTCGCCGGCCTGACGGCGGCGCACGAGCTCGCCGAGCGCGGCTACGCCGTCACCGTGTACGAGCGCCGCGCGCTCGGCGGCAAGGCCCGCAGCATGGACGTGCCCGGCAGCGCGCGCGGCGGCCGCCGGCCGCTGCCCGCCGAGCACGGCTTCCGCTTCATCCCGGGCATCTACCACAACCTGCCCGACACGATGCGGCGCATCCCCTTCCCCGGCAACGCCAACGGCGTGTGGGACAACCTCGTCGCCCCGCGCGAGATGATGTTCGCCCGGGCGGCCGGCCGGGAGGACCTGCGGGCCCCCATCCCGTGGCCCGACCGCTCCCCCGCCGAGCTGACCCCCGACGAGCTGCGCCGGGCACTCACCGGCATCATGCAGTCGCTGGTCAGGCTCCCGCCGCACGAGACGGCGTACTTCGTCGACCGTGCGCTCGTCTTCCTCACCAGCTGCGACGAGCGCCGCGACGAGGTCTGGGAGCACACCCCTTGGTGGGAGTTCGTGCGCGCGGCCCGGATGTCGAGCGAGTACCAGCGCATCCTGGCCATCGGCGTCACCCGCAACATCGTGGCGACCAAGGCCGAGGAGGCCTCCACCCGTACGGTGGGCACGCTCGGCGAGGCCTTGGTCTTCAACCTGCTCGGGCGCGGCGCCGACGGCCCGCCGGACCGCATCCTCAACCTGCCGACCAACGAGGCCTGGATCGACCCCTGGGAGGCCCATCTGCGTTCCCTCGGGGTGGAGTTCAAGATGGGCTGGACGGTACGCGAGGTGCGGTACGCCGACGGCCGCGTGAGCGGGGTGCTCACCGAGGACCCCGCCGGATCCCTTCACACCGTCACGGCCGACCACTACGTCAGCGCGCTGCCCGTCGAGCACGCCCGCCGTACCTGGAGTCCGGCGCTGCGGGCCGCCGATCCGATGCTGGGGCGCTGCGACAAGCTGGAGACCGACTGGATGACCGGCATCCAGTTCTATCTCACCGAGCGCGCGCCCCTCGTCCACGGACACCTCAACTGCATCGACTCGCCTTGGTCGTTGACGGCGATCCAGCAGGCCGAGCACTGGCCCTCGCGGGACTTCCCCGCCGACTACGGGGACGGCGTGGCGGTCGACTGCCTGTCGGTGGACATCTCGGAGTGGGACAAGCCCGGCATCCTGTACGGGAAGACGGCCAAGGAGTGCACCCGCGAGGAGGTGGCGCGCGAGGTGTGGGCGCAGCTGAAGGCCTCGCTCAACGACACGGGCCGGACCCTGCTGACCGACTCCAGGCTGCACTCCTGGTTCCTGGACCCGGGCGTGGACGGGCTGGGCACCCCGAACCCCACCAACCAGGACCAGTTGCTGATCCACCCCACCGGCACGTTCCACAACCGTCCGAGCGCGGGAACCCGGATCCCGAACTTCTTCCTCAGCGGGGACTACGTGGCCGTCGCCATCGACCTGGCCACCATGGAGGGCGCCAACGCCTCGGCCCGCGCAGCGGTCAACTCCCTGCTGGACCAGGACGGTTCGAAGGCCGCCCGGTGCGCGGTCCGGCCGCTGTACCGGGCCCCGGAGGTGGAGGCCGCGAAGCGGCACGACCTGTGGCGCCACCGTCTCGGCCTGCGGAACATCTTCGACCTGGGATGACCCCGCTCGGCTACCGTCGTGGGCATGACGATGACGAGTGTGGGAGCGCTGCTGCGCACCTGGCGGGAGCGGCGCGGCATCAGCCAGCTGGAGCTGGCCGGCCGCGCCGACTCCTCGTCCCGGCACATCAGTTTCGTGGAGACCGGCCGGTCGCGCCCCAGCGAGGAGATGGTGCTGCGGCTCGCCGACCGGCTCGACGTACCGATGCGGGACCGCAACACCCTGCTGCTGGCGGCCGGTTACGCACCCCGGTACGCGCACACCCCGATGGACGCCCCGGAGCTGGGGGTGCTGCGCGAGAGCCTGGAGCGGCTGCTCACCGGCTACGAGCCGTACCCGGCGCTGGTGGTGGACGGCACGTACACGGTGGTGGCGGCGAACCGGGGCATCGCGATGCTGCTGGAGGGGATGCCCGAGCACCTGCTGGCGCCGCCGCTCAACGCGATGCGGCTCACCCTGCACCCGCAGGGGCTGGCTCCGCGCATCCGCAACCTGCGGGAGTGGCGGGGGCACCTGCTGGAGCAGATGCAGCGGCAGCTCGCCCTCTCGCGTTCGCAGCCGCTGCGGGCCCTGTACGACGAGGTGGCGGCGTACCCGGTGGCGGAGCAGCCCGGCGAGGACGAGCCGCAGGAAGCGGCGCCGTACATCGCGCTGCCACTGCGGATCGAGCACGACGGGCACGTGCTCTCCTTCGTGTCGTCCATCTCCACCTTCAACACGCCGATGGACGTGACCGTCGCCGAGCTGGCCATCGAGACCCTGCTGCCGGCCGACCCGGCGACGGCGAAGTACC
Source organism: Streptomyces sp. NPDC060031 (assembly GCF_042736805.1). Classification (NCBI taxonomy): domain Bacteria; kingdom Bacillati; phylum Actinomycetota; class Actinomycetes; order Kitasatosporales; family Streptomycetaceae; genus Streptomyces; species Streptomyces sp. NPDC060031. The sequence continues at coordinate 79,440 of NZ_JBHWVM010000031.1, read as the reverse complement.
TGCGCTCACTGGCCTCCTGAACCGGCCGGGCGCAGCGCCAGCCACTGGAGGAGGGCGAAGGAGGCGACGGTGAGGGCCTGCGCCGGGATCCACACCGCACCGGCGGTCGTGGGCGAGAGCCAGGTGAAGGGGGAGACCAGACTGAGCGCCGCCCAGGCGCAGTTGGCCTCGATGACGAACCTCACCGGGAAGGCCGGGGTCCGGCTCCGCGAGGCGAGCAGGCCGACGCCGGCCCCGTAGGCGACGAGGAAGAGCCCGAGCGCGAACAGGGCCGTCCCGCCGACCCCGAGCAGCCGCCCGAGCGGGGCCGAGAAGGCGGCGTAGGCGAGGCCGTTGCCCGCGGTGACGACCGCGTCGAGGGCGAGCACCCGGCGCAGCGCGATCCGCGGGACGTCGGTGCGGGCGACGGTGGCGAGCAGGGTGGCGGACATGAGGGCTCCCTGAAGGTCGAAGGCGCTGGTGGCGGTGGAGATCCGGGCGGGTTCCGGAGCCGAGTGCGCGGCCCCGGAACCCGTTGCCACCACGATGCCGCCGGGCCGCCGCGGGGTCGATTACCTCCGGGGTCATGCCCCTGGCATGCCAACCTTTCTTGAGACGGATGGAAAGAAAGGTGGGAGGGCGCCCTGGTTCGCCACGCAGTGGAGGGCTACGCTTCACGCAGAGCAACCGAATCGAACGTCTTCTCTACCAGACGCCTCTCGAGTTACGGAGAACTGCCCGGTGCGAGCCGCCCGACCCGCCCTCGACACGATCTGGGGCCGCGTCGTGGAGCTGGCGGAGCAGCGCGGCCAGGACCCGGCCGAGGTGCTCTCCGTCGAGCGGCTGAGCCACCTGTCCGGGGTCGAGCCCGCGCTCATTCCCCGCGTGGTCGCCGGCACCGCTCCCGAACTGCCGCTGTGCCGGCGGGTGCACCAGCGCTTCCTGCGGCTGCGCTCCACCCGCCGCGACCGATACGGCCGGGAGTGGTCGCTCGCCGCCATAGCCGAGGACTTCGACGCCCCCGGGGCCTCCCTGGGGCCGCTCAACGCGGGCACCGGACTGCCCCGGCTCGGCCACGCGGCCGGCGTACAGCGGTTCTTCGGGGTCTACGCCGGCTTCCTCCTCGCCGACAGCAAGAGCGCGGTCGAGCGGGCGCTGGCCACCACCGCGCCCGGCCCGGCGGGCCCCGCGGACGCGGCGGACGCGGACGACCTGGAGCACCTCTCGTACCTCACCGGCATCACCCCGCAGGGCATCCGGCTCACCCTCGACGGAACGCCGCCCCGGCTCCCGCTCAAGGAGCAGGTGCGCCTGCGGTTCGAGCACCTGCGCCGCACCCGCCGACGGGAGGACGGCCAGCCCCACTCCCTCTCCGCCATCGCCGGATCCTTCGACGCCTCCGGCCAGTCGCTGACCCGGCTGGCGCGGGGCGACGGGCTGCCGAACCTCGCCGCGGCCGCCGGGATCCAGCGCTTCTACGGCGTCGAGAGCGGATTCCTGCTGGCCGACGACACCGAGGCGCTCGGCTCCGCCCTCGCCCGCGTGGAGCGCGAGCTGGAAGCCGCGCAGCGGGCGGCGGGGAACCCGATGCTGGCCGTGATGCGGGCACACGACGTACGCAACATCGTCACGCGCGCCGGGCGGCTCTCCCCGGGCGGCTGGAAGTCCCTGGCTGACCACCTGGACGATCTGCTCGCGCGGGAAGGACAGCTGAACCCTCCCGCCGCGCCCTGCGACCGAACTGCCGAGGGGGGAGCGCCATGAGGACGACGCGGGCCATGCGAAGGCTCGGCTGCGATCTGCTGGCGGAGGCACGGCTCACGGCGCCGTCCGAGGCCGGCGAGATCATCGGGAGCGTCTGCGCCGCGTACGCGCGCAGGCGCGGCGGCCGGCCGGTGGAGTTCCGCTTCGCGGTCTTCCCGCCCGACACCGCCAGCGGGCTGTGGCTGGAGTTGACCGAGCGCGACCTGCTCGTCATCGAGGAGCGCACCCGGCCCGAGCACCAGCTCGTCATCGCCTGCCACGAGTTGTGGCACGTGGACGAGGGCACCTGTGACCGCCACGGCCCGGGCATGGCGGTGGCCGCCCGGCTGACGGAGCGCCACGGCAGCCTCGCGGAACTGCTGCGCTCCGACGCCGGGCTCGGCACGGTGGTCCGGCAGGCGGCCGCCCGCGCCGACCGGCAGGACCCGGCGGAGATCCGGGCCGAGACCTTCGGACTGCACCTCGGCAAGCTGCTGAAGCCCTACCTGCCACCGCCACCACCCCGGGAAGAACAGGTCCCCGAGGCGATCGAGCGCATCAAGACCTCGTTCGGCTGGGGACGTTGAGCGCGGAAGACAACCAGGCCCCGGGACCCGGGGCGTGACCACAGCGGCGGCCGACCACCGCCTTCCCCGCCGACGCACCTCCTTCGCCGATGCCTCGGGCACGGCCCTGACAGAGAGCACCACACGATGACCCAGTCTTCCCCGCCCCGCCACGCCGTCGTCATCGGCGGCAGCCTGGCCGGCCTGCTCGCGGCGGCCGTCCTCGCCGAGCACACGACGGTCACGATCATCGACGCGGACTCGCTGCCGGACGGCCCGGCTCCGCGGCGCGGCCTGCCCCAGGCCCGCCACGTCCACCTCCTGTGGTCGGGCGGGGCCCGCGCCATCGAGGAGATCCTGCCGGGGATCACCGACGACTGGACGGCCGCGGGCGCCTTCCGCCGGAGCCTGCCCACCGATCTGGTGACCAAGACCGCCCAGGGTTGGCTGCGGCGCCACGACGAGATGCAGTTCAACATCTCCTGCAGCCGCGACCTCCTCGACTCGGTGGTCCGCTCCCGTGTCATCGGGCTGGCCGGGGTCACCACCCTGGAGCGCAGCCGCGTCCGCTCCCTGGAGGGCACGGCCGCCCGGGTCACCGGGGTCCGCGTCGACACCCCGCAGGAGGAGAACCGGCTGGTCACGGCTGACATCGTGGTGGACGCGAGCGGCCGTGGCTCCCGGGCCCGCGCCTGGCTGGAGGCGCTCGGCCCGATCGCACTGCGGCAGGCCGAGGTCGACTCCGGCCTCGTCTACGCGACCCGCATCTTCGAGGCGCCCGCCGGGGCCCACGCGGCCGGCTTCCCGATCATCAACGTGCAGTCCGACCCCCGGGTGCCCGTACCGGGCCAGACGGCGACGCTCGTACCGATCGAGGGCGGCCGCTGGCAGGCCACCCTGTCCGGCACGCGCGGCGGGCAGCCCACGGCCGACCCGGACCGGTTCATCCCGTTCGCCAAGGGGGTGCGGGACCCGATCGTCGGCGAGCTGCTCGAAGACAAGAAGCCCCTCACGGACGTGGCCGTCACCCAGGGCACCGCCAACCGCCGGGTGTACTTCGAGAAGGCGGAGCTGCCCGACGGCTTCTTCGCCGTCGGCGACTCGGTGGCCACCTTCAACCCGCTCTACGGGCAGGGCATGACGGTCGCCGCCCAGGGGCTGCTCGCCGTACGCGGCCTGCTGCGGGCCAAGGGCCTCGCCCACCCCGCCATCGGCCGCGAGGCGCAGCGGGTCATCGCCCCGCAGGTGGCCATCGCCTGGGACCTCGCCACCTCGCAGGACATCCTCTACCCGGGCGCCACCGGCATGAAGCCGCGTGCCGGGGCGGGCCTGCTCAACGGGTACGTCGACCGGCTGATGACCGGTGCCCTCACGAACGAGTCGCTGGCCGCCGCCCTGCTCCAGGTCATCACCATGAACCGGCCGCCCACGTACTGGCTGCGCCCGTCCATGGTCTGGGAGGTGCTGCGGGCCTCGGACCGGGGCGCCCTCAAGGCCGCGCCGCTCACCACGGCCGAGCGGGCCGTGGCCGGCCTCGACCGCGGGACCGGCGCCGCGGACCCGGTGGGCGCGCTGAGCCCGGTGGACGCGGCGGGTCCGGCCGACGCTGTGGGTCCCGTCGACCCGGTGAGCCCCGTCGACCCGGTGGGTCCCGTCGACCCCGTCGGACAGGCCCGATGACGGAAAGCCTGATCCTCTACGTGCCGGGGCTGGTGATCGCCGCGGCGCTGATCGTCAAGGCGCCGACCTTACGCCGGGGCTGGGACCAGCCCCTCATGCGTGCCGTCTGCACCCTGCTGGCGGTCGGCTCCCTCGCCGTGTTCCTCTCGGCGCCCCCGACGATCGTCCTCGTCAACCGCCTGACCGGCATCGTCAACTTCTCGGCACCTCTGGTCTACAGCCTGCTCACCGCGTTCTCGGGCGCCTCCATCGTGCTGATCCTGTACTGGGGCGGGACCCCGACCCCCGGTGTCCGGCGGACCATCCGCGTCACCGTGGCCGCGTACAGCGCCGTCATCGTGCTGATCGTCGCCCTGTTCGCGAAGGGTGACGCGCCGGTCGAGCGGCTGCGCGACATGGACACGTACTACGCGAACACGCCCTGGATCCGCGAGATGATCGTCTGCTACCTGGTGGCCCACACCGTGGGCAGCACCGCGCTCACCCTGCTGTGCCGCAAGTGGCTGCGGCGCCTGACCCCGGCGGCGGGCTCGCCCGGCCCGAAGAATCCGATGCGGCCGCTGCGCACCGGGCTGGCGCTGCTCATGCTCGGCGGAGCCATGGACATGGCCTTCGTCACCGTGAAGTGGATCGCGGTGGGCGCCCACTGGAGCGGTCGTGACTGGGACGGACTGTCCACGTACGGGGCGCCGCCGATCGCGGCCACTGCGGCCCTGCTGGTCGGCACGGGGTTCATCGTGCCGCTCGTCGGCGGCTCGGCGGCCTGGCGGGACTTCAGCGAGTACCGGCGGCTGCAGCCGCTGTGGGCGGCGCTGCGCGGGTTCGCCGCGTCCAGCGTGATGACCGTACCGATGACCTGGTGGTCGCCGGTCGGGATCCGGCTGATCCACCGGGAGTCGGTGATCGACGACGGGATCCTGGCCCTCGCGTGCTGGTTCGACCCCGCCGTACGCAGCCGCGCCCACGAAGCCGCGCTCGCCCAGGGCCTCACCGAACGGGAGGCCTCCCTGGTCGCGGACGCGGCCATGCTCGCCGCGGCCTGCCAGCACCGGGCGGCCGCCGACCGCGCGGGCGACGGCTGCGCCGGGCCGGGCGCGGGGCTCGGCTGCCCGGCCCCGTACCGGATGGACTCCCACCGCCTGGACTCCCAGCCGCTGGCCGAACTGGCGCAGGAGTTCCGCGCCTCCCCCATCGTCGCCGCGGCCCGCCGCCGCGCCTCCGGCGTCTAGTGCCGTGGCCGGGGGATGCGCGACGCCCCGGACCGAAGGGCCCGGGGCGTTCGTCGTGTTCCGGGACCGCTACAGGTCCGCGAGCGACAGCCCGGCCTGCGCGGCGGCGGCCCGGACGGTCTGCTCCAGCAGGACGGCGATGGTCATCGGGCCGACACCGCCCGGGACCGGGGTGATCAGCGAGGCGCGGGCGGCGGCCGACTCGAAGTGGACGTCGCCCACGTTGCCCTCGTTGTAGCCGGCGTCCAGGACGACCGCGCCGTGCTTGATGTCCTCGCCGCGGATGAACTCGGCCTTGCCGACCGCGGCGACCAGCACGTCCGCCTGGCGGACGATCGACGGCAGGTCCACGGTGCGCGAGTGGCAGTAGGTGACGGTGGCGTTCTGCTCCAGGAGCAGCATCCCGGCCGGCTTGCCCAGGATCGCGCTGCGGCCGACCACCACGGCGTGCTTGCCGGTCAGGTCGACGTCGTACTCGGCGAGCAGCCGCATGATGCCGCCGGGGGTGCAGGAGACGAAGCCCGGCAGCCCGAAGCCCATGGCGGCGAAGGAGTGCATGGTGACCCCGTCGACATCCTTGCCGGGGGCGATGGCCTCGAAGGCCGCGCGCTCGTCGATGTGGTGCGGGACGGGGTGCTGGAGCAGGATGCCGCTGATCTCCGGGTCCTCGGAGAGCGCGGTGAGGGCGGCCACCAGCTCCTCGGTGGTGGTCTCGGCCGGGAGCTCCACGTGGCGGGAGGTGATCCCGGCCTTGGCGCAACGGTTCTGCTTCATGCGTACGTAGGTGACGGACGCGGGGTCCTCGCCGACCAGCACGGTCGCGAGGCAGGGGGCGGTGCCGGTGCGCTCGGTGATCTTGGCCGCGTAGGCGGCGGTCTGCTCCGAGATGCGGCGCGCGAGGGCGGTGCCGTCCATCAGCCGGGCGGTGGAGGTGGCGGTCTGGGCAGTCGTCACGGGGTCTCCTGAACGTCGCTGCGGTTCGCGGTAGCGGTTCGCCCAGGCGCGCGGCAGCCGACGTACGACGCGTACGCCGGGCCGCTCCCCGGTGGTGATCCACCCGAACGCCAGTCACGGCCCGGGGCTCACTGTAGTCGACTCATCCGGTGGATGACCGGGGCCCGGGCTGGGACGATCTACGCATGACGCGTACTTTCGACCATCTCGTGGCCGAGGCCGAGTCCGTATCGGTGGACGGCTGGGACTTCTCCTGGCTCGACGGCCGCGCCACCGAGCAGCGCCCCTCCTGGGGCTATCAGCGGCTGCTGGGCGAGCGGCTGGCCCGGGTCCGCTCCGCGCTCGACATCCAGACCGGCGGCGGCGAGGTCCTCGCCGGCTGCGCACCGCTGCCCCCGCTGACGGCGGCCACCGAGTCCTGGCCGCCCAACATCACCAAGGCGACCCGGCTGCTGCACCCGCTCGGCGCGGTCGTGGTCGCGGACGCCGACGAGCCGCCGCTGCCGTTCGGCGACGAGGCCTTCGAGCTCGTCACCAGCAGGCACCCGGTGACCATCTGGTGGGACGAGATCGCGCGGGTGCTCCGGCCCGCCGGCACCTACCTGTCCCAGCAGGTCGGTCCGGCGAGCGTCTTCGAGCTGGTCGAGTACTTCCTCGGGCCCCAGCCGGAGGAGGCCCGGCGCGGCCGGCACCCCGACGACGCCGTGGCGGACGCCACGAAGGCCGGCCTCGAGGTCGTCGATCTGCGCTCGGAACGACTGCGAACGGAGTTCCACGACATCGGAGCCGTGATCTACTTTCTCCGGAAGGTGATCTGGATGGTGCCCGGCTTCACGGTCGGGCAGTACCGGGACCGGTTGCGCGAGCTGCACGAACAGATCGAACGCGAAGGCCCGTTCGTCGCACACACCGCCCGTTTCCTCATCGAGGCCCGCAAAACGGGCTGACGGATGGGGCCGACGGAACCGCGCCGGATTGGTTGCCCCGCCACAGCGTGGCGCAGGTCACTCAATTCAGCGCGTAACGAATCGACTCGGGCATGCGATGAACCGACAGGTGTCCTCGCGCGGCCCCGGAATACAGACCCCCCTCGGGTCTGTTTCCCAAGTTCGCGCGATGATGTCCCGCCCACCCCTTATCTGTTCGCAACGAGAGGCTCCTTGTGTCGCTCAGCCCGTCCCGTACGTTCCCCACGGAGATCGCCGAATCCGAGGCCCTTGTCGCGCTTGTCGAGCGCGGCCGCGAGCAGGGTCACATCAACGGTGACGACGTGCGCCAGGCCTTCGAGGCCGGCCGCATCCCGGTGGACCAGTGGAAGCGGGTCCTGCGCAGCCTGAACCAGGTCCTGGACGAGGAGGGCGTCGCGCTGCACGTCAGCGCCGCGCCCGCCACGAAGGTTGCCGCCAAGAAGCCGCGCAAGGCGGCCGCTGCCCCGGCCCGCACCGCCACCAAGAAGGCTGCCGCCGCGCCGCGCCCCATCGGCGCGCGCAAGACCTCGGCCACCAGTCCGGCCCCGGGCACCGCTGCGGCGATATCCGCTCCGTCGGCCGCCGCCACCGAGGACGAGGCGACGGCCGAGGCCGTCGCCGAGCCGAAGAAGCGGACGGTCAAGAAGACCGCCGCGAAGAAGACCGCCACCAAGAAGACGGCGGCGAAGAAGACCGGCGCCAAGGACGGCGACGAGGCCGAGACCCCGGCGGCCGTGGGCGAGGACTGGGCAGCCGAGGACCTCGCCGACGACGCCGAGGAGGAGACCCCCAAGCCCGGCGGCACCCAGGGCTTCGTCCTGTCCGACGACGACGAGGACGACGCCCCGGCGCAGACGGTCATGGTGGCCGGCGCCACCGCCGACCCCGTCAAGGACTACCTGAAGCTGATCGGCAAGGTGCCGCTCCTCAACGCCGAGCAGGAGGTCGAGCTCGCCAAGCGCATCGAGGCGGGTCTCTTCTCCGAGTACAAGCTCGAAGAGGAGGAGGACCACAAGCCCGCCTTCAAGCGCGAGCTGGAGATCCTTGTCGAGGACGGCCGCCGGGCCAAGAACCACCTGCTGGAGGCCAACCTCCGCCTCGTGGTCTCCCTGGCCAAGCGCTACACCGGCCGCGGCATGCTCTTCCTGGACCTGATCCAGGAGGGCAACGTCGGCCTGATCCGCGCCGTGGAGAAGTTCGACTACACCAAGGGCTTCAAGTTCTCCACGTACGCGACCTGGTGGATCCGCCAGGCGATCACGCGTGCCATGGCGGACCAGTCGCGCACCATCCGCATCCCCGTCCACATGGTCGAGATCATCAACAAGCTGGCCCGCGTCCAGCGCCAGATGCTCCAGGACCTCGGCCGGGAGCCCACTCCGGAGGAGCTGGGCAAGGAGCTCGACATGACCCCCGAGAAGGTCATCGAGGTCCAGAAGTACGGCCGCGAGCCGATCTCCCTGCACACCCCCCTGGGTGAGGAGGGCGACAGCGAGTTCGGCGACCTCATCGAGGACTCCGAGGCGGTCGTCCCGGCCGACGCCGTGAGCTTCACCTTCCTCCAGGAGCAGCTCCAGTCGATCCTGGGCACGCTCTCCGAGCGCGAGGCGGGCGTGGTCTCCATGCGTTACGGCCTCAACGACGGCCAGCCGAAGACCCTGGACGAGATCGGCCGCGTGTACGGGGTCACCCGTGAGCGCATCCGCCAGATCGAGTCCAAGACCATGTCGAAGCTGCGCCACCCGTCGCGTTCGCAGGTGCTGCGCGACTACCTCGACTAAACCGTCAGGTCAGTCGGAAGACGGGCCCTCGTGGCGTGAACGGCAGGGAAGCACCCTGCGGAACCAGATAGGCGTGCTCGCGCCGGATCCGCAGGGTGTCGCACCACCCGTCCGTGATCACCAGAACCGGGGCCCCGGGCGGGAAGTCCTCCGCCCGCTGGAGCAGGTCGATGCCCGGTTGCAGTTCCGTGCCGCCGCGGCCGCGCACCCGTACCCGGCCCGCGATCTCGCTCGGGGGCAGATAGCCCGCGTCGTACGGCGCCGCGTCACAGAACACGACGCGTGCCGCCGTTACGTCGCGGGCCCGTGCGTACGAGGCGATCGCGCCCAGCGCCTTGCCGAGCAGGGCGGCGTTCATGGACCCCGAGGTGTCGAGCACCACGCCGAAGGTGCAGCGGGCGATCTCCTCGGGCGGGAAGTACCGGCCCGCGCGGGGGATGTCCGGGGTGGACGCCTGGCGGCGTGCCGGGCGCGCGTAGGACCGTACGGCCACGGGACGCGGCACGTACTCGTCGAACCAGCGGGCGAGGCGGGCGTCCCAGGGCACCGGCGGGTGCGCCAAGGCCCGGATCTCCTGGATCAGCCCGGCGGGCAACAGCCCGCGCTCCCCGTACGCGTGCAGGTCGAAGCCCTGGACCAGGGCCCGCCGGTAGAAGCCGTCCAGATCGCTGTACGGGCCGCTCCCCGGGTGGGGCAGCGGCTCGCCCAGGATGTCCCCGAGGCCCTTGCCGCGCAGGGTCGCGAGCCGGCGCATCCGGCGCAGGTCGGTGGTGATGCGGTCGTAGACCTCCTCGACCGAGAGGTCCTTCAGCGCCGGGTCGTGGAGCAGCCCTTCGGGCATCTCGCCGACCCCCATCTCCACGAGCCAGCCGTTGACCACGTAGTCGGCGGCCACGTTGTGCAGGTACGGGTCGCGTGCGCCGCGGCGCTCGCCGTGGCGCAGGGCGGCGTGCAGCATCTCGTGGGCGAGGATGAACCGCCATTCGCCGTCGGTGAAGGTGCGCAGCGGGTTGACGTAGATCTCGCCGGCGCTCGCGCTGACGGCGGCGATGGCGATGCCCTGGGAGCGGGCGAGTTCGGCGTCGGCGACGATCTCCAGGCCGGCGGCGAGGCCGCCGAGCAGCGGGTAGGAGGAGACGAACCAGTTCAGCGCCCGGTCCCACGGGTGCCGGCGTACGCGCTCTCCCGTGATCCGGTCGCGGCGGCCGCCCGCGACGTCCATGGCGGCGGAGACGCTGCGGGTCAGGGCGTGCGCGAAGGCCGTCTCCCAGTCGGGGGCGGCGCTGTTCCCCCAGGCCGGCCAGGTGACCAGGACCTGGTCGGGGTGGTCCCCGGCGGTGCCGCAGCGCTCGTAGGCGGCGGGGATGCCGTCGCGGCGCCAGCGGGCGGCGAGCAGTTCCTCGTCGCCGCCGGGGTACTGGGCGGGGAGGTGGTCGGGGGCCCGGCCGACGGAGAAGGTCAGCAGGAAGCGGTTGACGACGGCGCAGCGGGCGGCGAGGTCGAAGCGGTCGGGCTGCGGACGGTCCTCGTCCCCGTCGGCGGGGACGTGGCCGAAGCCGAGGTGGAGCAGGGCGTGGGCGATCGTCCAGGCCCACTCCCGGGGGTCGGCCCGTCGGGTGGGGTGGACGTGGATCGTGCCGTTGGAGGTCACGACGGCCAGTCCCCCGGTGGGGGCGGCCGCGCAGCCGGCCTCGCGGCAGATGTTCCCCTCGACGGCGGCGAGGGCCGGGTTCCGTTTGACCAGGGCCAGGCCCTCGGCGAAGGCCTGGGTGGCGGGGTCGGCCTTGGTCTCCTTGCCGTTCTTGCCGCGCGGGGCGCCGCGGCTCACCGGCGGGCCTCGACCAGGCGGGGCATGTCGCGGGCGGCCTCGATCAGGAACCAGCCGGGCAGGACCGGCAGCCCGTCGCCGTCGTCGGCGATGACGGTCTGGGCGACCTCGACGGAGATTTCGGCGAGCTGCACGAGCAGGGACTTGGCGCGGTAGGCGGTCTGCCGGACGGCGGGCGAGACGTGTTCGCGCTGCGCCGGGAGTTCCTTGATCAGGCGGCCGCGGAAGGCCTCGGCCAGGTAGTACAGCAGGTCGCGGTCGGCGGGCCGGGTGGGCCAGGAGGCGTCGCCCTTGATGATCGCCTCGATGCCGAAGCTGTGGCGGACGATCTTCGCGTAGCCGCAGAAGGAGACGGCGTGCGCGGGGGTGAGGGTGCCGTGCGCGACGACCTTCAGGGTCTGCTCGTCCAGCTCGGGCCCGAAGGAGTGCAGGGCGTCGGAGAGCATGTGCCAGGAACGCGGCGTGGAGAAGGGTTCCTCGGTCTTGGGCGGCTGCGACCACAGGTGGTCGGGGCGGTCGGTGAGGTGGTCGGTGATCCAGGGGTGGATGCCGTTCTCGCCGGCCCAGATCAGCCAGTCCTGCGCGGAGGCCTGGAGGTGGACGTGGGTGAGGCGGTTGACCAGGGCCGAGGCGATGGGCCGGGCCAGCGCGTTGTCGGTGGCCCGGTTGCCCGCGCCGATGACGATGGAGCCGGCGGGCAGCTCGTAGGAGCCGATCCGGCGGTCGAGGATCAGCGAGTAGAAGGCCTTCTGGACGTCCGGGGACGCGGCGTTGAGCTCGTCGAGGAAGAGGCAGTACGGCTCGTCGCGGGCGATGGCCTCGGGCGGGCAGAAGACGGAGCGGCCGTCACGGATCTGCGGTACGCCGATCAGGTCCTCGGGGGCGAGCTGCGTACCGAGGAGGCTGACGCACTCCAGGCCCAGGGAGTCGGCGAACTTCCGCACGAGCGAGGACTTTCCGATGCCGGGCGCCCCCCAGAGGAACACGGGCCGCACCGTGGCGAGGCCGAGGAGCAGTTCGGGGATCTGGGCGGGAGTGACGGTCACGGCAGCCTGCACGGGTGTGGATGTCCTTCGGGGTCCGGGATGTGGTGCGCCCAGTGTGGGCGCACCCCGTCTCCGGGAGCATCCGGTTTTCCCGCCGGCTCAGGCCGCGGAGTGCTCCAGCAGGTGCTTCAGCTTCTCCTCGCTGCGGGGCATTTCCTTGCGGACCATCGGCTTGACCACCAGGGGGACGAGGCCCCTGCCCAGGCCGTGGCCCTCGAAGTCGACGGAGAGCGTGACGCGTGAGCGGGTCCCGTTGTCGAGGGGTTCGATCCGGCCCCGTACGTCCGGCCGGACGGGCCCGTCGACGCCGTGGAGGTGCCAGCTGCGCGGCGGGTCGAATTCCGTGAACTCCACGGTCGAGGGCATCCGCCGCTTGCCGACCCGGCGGGTGACGAGGACCCTCGAACCCACGTGGACCGGCAGGTCGCCCACGGGAGCCGCGGACACGGCGCCGTCCTGCCACTCCGGCAGGTGCGTGGGGTCCGTGACGTAGGCGAAGACGTCCTCGGGTCTGCGGTCGATGTCGATGCTGTTGCTGATCGCGGACATGGCGACCCCTTAGAGCCCCCCTGACCGGCCTCTGCTTCCAAATTACCCCGCGGGTGAAACGGCCGCCCGCCGCCTGCGGGCGGACCTCGCCGACATCACCGCGTACACGGGCACGCCCGCGAAGAGGAAGAGGACGCCCTGGTAGACGGCGGCGTAGCCGGATCCGGCGACCAGCCACATCGAGAAGGCGAAGGCCAGGCAGGCGAGGACGCAGTCGCGGACGAGCCGGCCGCGGTGGACCCGCTCGGACTGGCCGGAGGCGAGGAAATACAGCTGCGCGGCGGTGGACAGCAGATAGGGGACGGTCGCGGTGAAGGTGGTGACCAGGACCAGGGTCTCGAAGACGCCCTCGGAGCCGGCTGTGTAGTTGTAGAGGGTCAGGCCGGAGGCCAGCACGACGGTGACGAGGACACCGGCCACCGGGACACCGCGCTTCTTCGTCCCGAAGGCCTTGGGGAACAGCCCGTCCTTGGCGGCGGCGTACGGGGTCTGCGCGCTGAGCAGGGTCCATCCGTTGAGCGCGCCGACCATCGAGACCACGGCCGCGCAGGCGACGAGCGTGCCGCCCCAGGTGCCTTCGGCCCCTCCATCTGCGGAGAACATGGCGTTGACGGCGTCGGTGAACGGAGCGGTGGAGGAGACCAGCTCCTCGTGCGGGACCAGGCCGAAGACGGCGAGGGTGCCCAGCAGGTAGACGGCGGCCGCGCCGACGGTGCCGAGGATGGTGGCCCGGCCGACGTTGCGGGCCGGGTCGCGGACCTCGCCGGCACTGACGGCGGCCGATTCGACGCCGAGGTAGCTGAAGAGCAGGATCGCGGCGGTGGCGGAGACGGCGCCGACCGCACTCTGGTCGGTGGCCCGGAAGGGGCCGAGGTTGGCCGGGTCGAAGAAGAACAGCCCGCCCACGGCGACCAGCAGCAGGGGCGCGAACTTCAGGACGGTGGCGACCACCTGCACCGCGCCGACGTAGCGGGTGCCGGCCAGGTTGGCCAGAGCGGGCAGCCACTGCACGGTGAGGGCGGCCAGGCACATCGACCACTTGTGCTCGCCCACGGCCGGGAAGAGCACGCCGAGGTAGCCGACGGACGCGACGGCGAGGGCCGCGTTGGAGACCCAGGTGGTGATCCAGTAGCTCCACGCCGCGAGGAAGCCCGCGAAGTCGCCGAACGCGGCGCGGGCGTAGACGTACGGGCCGCCGGTCTGCGGGTGGCGTTCGGCGAGACGCCCGAAGACCAGGGCGAGGGCGACGGCGCCGAGGGTGAGTACGCCGAAGGCGACGAGGCTGACGGTGCCGAAGGGGGCCACCGAGGCGGGCAACAGGAAGATGCCGCCGCCGATGATGTTGCCCATGACCAGGCAGGTCGCGACGGGGAGGCCGAAGCGGCGGGCGTGCGGGCCGTCCTGCGGGCGGGTCTCGGAGGCGGGCTCGCCCTCGCCCCCGGCCTCGACTTCGGGAGCTGCGGTGGGCGGTGCTGTGGTGCTGGTCATCGGTGGTGCGCCTCGGGGTGTCTCACATGCTGGGCAGGTCAACCCATGGTTGACCAGCGCGAAGGAGCCACCAAATCAGCGGGTTTCGTCCCGCACGGAGGCGTCCACGGAAGGAAAGGTTCCGTCCGATGCCCCCTCCAGCCGCTGATTCTCCACCCGCGTCGGAGCGGCCCGGGGGCCGGCCGGCACCTGCGGGCCGTCCGCCTCCCGCAGCCAGCGCCGCAGCACCCGGTGCACCGCCTCCGCGCCCACGAGCTCGGCCCCGGGCTCCGGGCCGGGCTCCGACAGCTCGCTCGGCCACATCAGGAACGCGCGCCCCTGCTCCCCGCCGAGGCCCCCGTGCGAGCCGATCTGCTCCTCGAAGGCGTGCACCGCGCCCGTGTCCGGGTCGTACGCCGAGTTCACCATGATGTCGGCCACGTGCGGGAAGGAGTCGGTCCGCCGGACGGCCTGCGCGGCGCCCGGCCCGAAGCGCGCCAGCGCCGCCTCCGCCTCGCCCGGGACGTCCAGCCGCGCCCGGGCCCCGTCCGGCCCCAGCACCTCCCCGTCCACCAGCAGGAAACCGATGCCCGGGTGGTTGGCCAGGGTCGCCAGCAGGGCCGGGTGCGCGCGCTCGATCCGCTCCCGCGAGGCCCGGCCCGGCAGGTCGGGGAAGGAGATCAGCCCGAGGTTGCCCGAGGCCAGCACGACCGGGTCCGGGCCCGGCTCCGGGTGGGCCTCCTCGCCCTCCTCCTCGACCGGCCGGTGCAGGGCGGCCCGTACGGCGGCGCGCGCCTCGGCCCCACTGTGGGTGCGCCCGGCCCGGCGGGACACCGGCAGCCCGCAGCCGGCCCGGACCAGGTCCTTCAGCCTGAGCCCGTACCGCCCCAGGAAGGTCTCGCCGGGGCTCTGGCCGTGGTCCGAGAGCAGCACGATCCGGTACTCCCGCGGCGCGTGCTCGGCGACCCGCGCGAGCAGCGCGAGGCTCCGGTCGAGGCGGGCGAGGACCTGGTCGGTGTCCCGGCCGTACGGGCCCGAGTGGTGGGCGACCTCGTCGTAGGCGACCAGGTCCGCGTACACGGCGGCGCGCCCGGCGAGCATGTCGCCGATCACGGCCGCCACCACGACGTCGCGCTCCACCACCGTCGCGAAGGCCCGGATCATCGGGTAGAGCCCGCCCCGGGACACCCGCGGCCGGTCCTCGCGCAGGCGGGACCTCACCGACTGGCCGATCTCCCGGCCCACTTCGGCGGTGAAGGAGAGCGCGGTGCGCACCGCGTTGGCCGGGTCGGAGAAGTACGCGAAGTAGCCCGCGCGGGAGCGGTTGGCCCGGCCCCGGCGGGCGGAGACCGAGAGCACGAGGGCCAGTTGGTCGGCGCCGCCGCTGAAGAGGTTCCCGCGGCTGGCCCCGTCGAGGGTGAGCAGCCCGCCGTTGCCGGTGCGGGCGACGGCCCGCCGCTGGAGGTCGGCGGCGCTGGTGGGGCGGTTGCAGACCATCACCTCGCCGGTGTCCTTCTCGTACCAGCGGAAGGCCGGGACGTCGAAGTTCGAGCCGTGCAGGATGCCGAGCTGGCTGGCGCCGGTCTGGCTGGACCAGTCCGTACGCCAGGAGGTGATGCGGTGGGTGCGCTCCAGCCAGTCGGCCACCGTCGGCATCACGCCCCTGCCGGCGGCCCGGCGCAGCACCTCGTGGCCGACGCCGTCGAGCTGGATGATCACCAGGCCGGGCGCGGCCTCGTCCGCGCCCCTGGTGCCCTGTCGGCGCTGGCGGCGCCGCTGCCGGTCGGCGAGCCGGTAGAGCCGGCGCCGGTAGGCCTCGTCGTCGCGTACGGCCAGCGCCGTGGAGGTCGCCGAGGCGACGGCGGACATCACCGCGGCCACCACCACGGCGGTCTCGGGGGCCACCTCGCTGCGGCCGGCGGGGACCAGGTTGAGTGCGAGGAGCAGCAGCGAGCCGTTGAGGAAGAAGACGAGGAGCCCGAGCACCAGGGCCGGTACCAGCAGCAGGGCCCGTACGAGGACCGGCCAGACCAGCGCGCTCAGCAGTCCGAAGGCGCCGGCGCCCCATGCGGCGGTCAGGCCGATCCGCGTGATGCTGTCGCCGTCGGCGGACTCCAGCCGGAAGTCGGGCAGGATCCCCGCCAGGGCGAGCATGGTGAGGGTGGACACCGCCCACACCAGAATCACCCGCACCAGGGCGCTGCCCGTGCTCCGCCACCGGCCGCCTCGCAACACGCCGTACCCGCCTCACCACCGTGGTCCGCGCCCCGCACGCGGGTCACCGTCACCTCTCAGGCTCGCACAGCCGGGCACGGCGGGCCGGGCGAGAGGGGTGGCGTACGTGCGTGCGCGCGACGGTTCTAGGTGCCGTCGTAGCCCGCGGTCGGCATGGAGAGCCTGCGGTGCACCTCGGCCTTCATCGCGGAGGTGTACTGCGGCTCGTCGCGCCCGGCCGTCTCCAGCCGTACGCCGCGCCGCTCGCACTCCGCGGTGAACTCCTCGACGGAGCGCAGCGCGCGGGCCAGCACGCGGTGGTTGGGGGTGACGAACAGGTCGACCTGTCCGGCGTCGATGTCGGACCAGAGCCCGCAGTGGTCGGCGCGCAGCCCGTAGATCAGCAGTTGCCTCGTCACGACGTAGCCCCGGTCGGCCGCCCAGCGGACGCACATGGCGTGCTGGGTCCGGGTGTCGACGGCGAAGGGGTCGGCGTCGAGTTCCTCGAGCGGGGCCAGGCTGGCGATCGCGGCCACGCGCAGCTCATCCATGTCGCCCGACCCTACTCCGATCCGCGGCCCGGGAGGAGGGGACGTCGGATTCCGGTTCCAGGCGGACCGTAGGGGCAGCCTCTAGGCTCGGGAGGTGCGGGGAGGTCCGGGATGTCCGGGGGACGCGCGAGAGGGAGGGGAGGCCGGTGCCGGTGGAGGTGACCTGGTGGGGCCATGCCACGTGCACGGTCGAGGACTCCGGGGTGCGGCTGCTCACGGACCCGCTGTTCGCGCGGCGGCTGGCGCATCTGCGGCGGCGGCGCGGGGCGGTGCCCCCGGCCCGGGCGGCCGTGGCGGACGTGGTGCTGGTGTCGCACCTGCACGCCGACCACCTGCACCTGCCGTCGCTGGCGCGGCTCGCGCCCGGGACCCGGCTGGTGGTGCCGCGCGGTGCGCGCCGGGCCGTGCCGGGGCTGGCGCGGCTCGCGCGGGCGCGCTCCTTCGCCGTCACGGAGGTGGCGCCGGGCGAGGAGTTCGCCGTACGGGACGGCGTACGGGTACGGGCGGTCAGCGCGCGGCACGACGGGCGGCGGCTGCCGTTCGGGCCGCACCTGGCGCCGGCGCTCGGCTACGTGGTGCAGGGCGAGGCGCGGACCTACTTCGCCGGGGACACCGGGCTGTTCGACGCGATGGCCGGGGAGGTCGGGCCGGTGGACGTGGCGCTGCTGCCGGTGGGCGGCTGGGGGCCTTACCTGGGGCAGGGGCACCTGGACCCGGGGCGGGCGGCGCGGGCGCTGGCCGCGCTGGACCCGGCCGCGGCGGTGCCGGTGCACTACGGGACGTACTGGCCGATCGGGATGGACGCGGTGCGGCCGCACGAATTCCACGCGCCGGGCGAGGAGTTCGTACGGCTCGCCGGGCAGCTGGCGCCGAAGGTGACCGTACGGGTACCCGCGCACGGGGAGCGGGTGCGGCTGCCGTGACACTGCTCGACCTCGCGGCGACGGCCGGTCAGGTCCCGCCGGAGACGACCCGGCAGGCCGTCGGCTACCCGGCGCTGTTCGTGCTGGTGGCGCTCGGCG
Organism: Streptomyces sp. NPDC060031; assembly: GCF_042736805.1. Classification (NCBI taxonomy): domain Bacteria; kingdom Bacillati; phylum Actinomycetota; class Actinomycetes; order Kitasatosporales; family Streptomycetaceae; genus Streptomyces; species Streptomyces sp. NPDC060031. The sequence goes on along the minus strand of NZ_JBHWVM010000031.1, from coordinate 61,863 downwards.
CGCTGGTGCCCGTGATCCCGACGGGGGCGCTGGTCAGTTCGGCGGCGGTGGTGGCGTTCCACCAGCAGTCGATGCCGTTCGGGCTGTTGCTGGTGTTCGGGGTGGCGGCGCTGGCGGCCTTCACCGGGGACGTCGCGCTGTACTGGCTGGGGCAGCGCGGGGTGCGCTCCCGCGGCGGCTCGCGCTGGCTGGAGGCCCTGCGCGGCCGGGCCACGCCGGAGCGGCTGGAGCAGGCGCAGACGAGACTGGACGAACACGGGGTGCTGGTCCTGGTGGTCTCCCGCCTGGTCCCGGCGGGCCGCATCCCGGTGATGCTGGCCTGCCTGCTGGCGCGGTTGCCGCTGCGCCGCTTCGCCCGCGGCGACGCCCCCGCCTGCCTCGCCTGGGCGGCGACGTACGGCCTGATCGGCATCCTCGGCGGCTCGCTCTTCTCGGAACCGTGGAAGGGCGTGGCCCTGGCGGTGGCCCTGACCCTCCTGATCAGCGCGGCCCCTTCCCTCCTCCGGCGCCTGCGCACCGAGCCCGCGTCCCACCAGGGGGACGTCCCGTAGCCGTCCTCGACGTCGGGGCCGGGCCGCAAGGCGCCCTCGCGGGTGAGCCGGGCGAAGGCGCGCAGTCCGGGCGGCGCGGTGGTTGGTCAGCCGGTCCGCGAACGAGCGCGGCCACACCCGGTGCTCCCCCAGCGGGCGCGGGGGCCCGGTGGGGCGCGGCACTCCGCAGGAGGCCGGGCTCCGCGCCTGGTCCCCCATCGGGCAGTCTCCGTCCAGGGTGGGTTCCCGTCACGCGAGTTCGGCGAGGACCGCGCCGAGGTGGTCCAGGGAGCGCCGTACGTGCGGGAGCGCCAGCGGGTCGCGTGCGGTGAGCGCGGTCAGCCGCTCCTGCGGGGTGGCGCCGAGCAGCGGTCCCGTCGACAACCGCACGCGCAGGGCGACCGGTTCGTCGGCGAACCGCTGGCCGCCGGGGGTGGGCGCCCCGAGCCGGGCGCCGAGCCAGTCCTCCAGCTCCATCGCGTCGCCGACCCCGTGGCGGGCCAGGCCCGCGCGCAGCGGGGTGAGGTCGGCGTAGAGGTGCCGTCCGGCCTGCGGGGGCCGGGCGAGCGCCCCGACGGCCAGCAGTTCCCGGTGGGCGGCGGCGGCCACGGCGCCGTGCAGGGCGGCGGCCGCGTGAGCGCGTGCGGCGACGGCGTCGGGCTCGTCGAGGGCGTATGCGGCGGCCCCGGCGACGGGTCCCGCGACCAGCGCCCCGGTGGCGGTCAGGACGTCGAGGGTGCGGGCGCGCAGCCAGGTGCCGCGCGCGGTGTCGGGGAAGCGGATCACGGCGGCGGGCCAGCCGGCGGGCAGCAGCGCGCCGGACAGGTCGACGAGCACGGCGGCCCGGTCGGGCAGCATCTCCGCCGGAGAGAGCACGAGGGTGTCGTGCGGGCGGTGCACGGTGTCGCGCCAGCTCTCGTCACTGACGACGAACAGCCCGGCGTCGGCGGCGGCCTCGCAGGCCTCCCGCAGCAGTTCGGGCGGCGGCACGGTGGCGGTCGGGTCGTCGGCGACGGAGAGCAGCAGGATGCGCGGGTCGCCGCCCTCGGCGCGTACCCGCCGTACGGTCTCCAGCAGGGCGTACGGGTCGGGTACGCCACCGCACTCGGCCGGCGTGGGCACGTGGTAGGCCCGCCGTCCCAGCAGCCGGACCTGCGGGGTCCACCAGGCGGGACAGGGCCGGGGCAGCAGCACGTCACCGCCGTACGCCCCGATCAGCGCGAGCAGCAGGGGGGCGGCGCCGGGTCCGGCTGCCACGTTCTCGGGGACGGTCGGCAGCCCGCGGCGCCCCCAGTGGCGGCAGGCCGCTTCGCGCACGGGCTCGCCGCCGCCCGCGGGCTCGGGGGCGGAGCGTCCGGCTGCGGCGGCGAGCACGGCGGTGAGCTCGGGCAGCACGGGCAGGCCGGGCTGGGGGGCGGGCGGTCCGTAGCGGACCGGACCGCGGCCCTCGGCCGTCGTGCGCTGCGTCCCCGCCACTCCCCGCCACCTCTTTCCGCCCCGCTCCGGGCCTCGCTCCCGCCGCCACTCCCACCGGCCTTGTCTTTATACGACTATTCGTTCCGCTTTGCCCATTGAGTGGGGGCGCGGTCAGCCCCGCCTCCCGACGAGTGCGAGCAGCCGGGTCTGGGCGTCGGCCCCCGCCTGGATCTCCACCGGCGGCGCGTACGCCCCGCTCGCGGCGAGCCCGTCGGCGTACGGCATGACCTCCTTGATCGAGAACTCGACCAGGGAGTCCGGCAGCCGGTCGTCGGCGCCGATCGCCCGGGCGAGGTCCCAGGCGTGCACGACGCAGTCGGCGGTCAGCTCCGAGCAGTACGCCGATCCGAGCGCGGGCCCGTAGGAGAGGCGCACGGTGCGGTCCAGCGCCCCGGACGCGGTGAAGGCCGCGTGCGCGGCGGCCGCGGCCCGGTCCCAGGCGGCGACGGGGTCCGCGCCGAGCAGGTCGCCGGAGAGCTCGTCCCCGACGTCCTCGACGGTGCGGCCGTCCGTGACCAGCGGCGGGATCCACCGCTGTTCGCCGGTCACGTGATTGACCAGCTCCCGTACGTTCCACTCCGTGCACGGGGTCGGCGCGGCCCACTGGTCGTCCGCGATCGCCCGCACGTAACCGCCGAAGAGCCGCAGCGCCTCGGCGTGCTGTTCGAGCAGCGTGTCCGGCATGGGTCTCACCGTCCTTCGCCCCGGAGTTCACCCCCTGGCCCCACTGTCCTCGCACCTGCTGCGCCCTGCCACCGACCTCCCCGATCCCCTTGGTACACAAGCACGGTGTCCACATGGCAAAACACATATCTCATAGTGCGAACTGATCCTCTAGGTTGGCCTCAAGCTTCGCCACCACTTCGCCAGCACTTCGGCACCACTTCGACGACGAGGAGTCACTTCCGTGAACGCCATGAAGGAGACCGCCGTCTACACCCACGGCCACCACGAGTCGGTCCTGCGCTCGCACCGCTGGCGCACCGCCGCGAACTCGGCCGCCTACCTGATCGGTGAGCTGCGCCCCGGCATGTCCGTCCTGGACGTGGGCTGCGGTCCGGGCACGATCACCGCGGACCTGGCGGAGCTGGTCGGACCGGGCGGGCAGGTCACGGCGGTGGACGCGGCGCCGGACGTGCTGGCCCAGGCGGGCGCGTACGCGCAGGAGCGCGGCCTGCGCAACGTCTCGTTCGCCACGGCGGACGTGCACGCGCTGGAGTTCCCGGACGACTCCTTCGACGTGGTCCACGCCCATCAGGTGCTGCAGCACGTCGGCGACCCGCTCCAGGCGCTGCGGGAGATGCGGCGGGTGTGCCGCCCGGGCGGGATCGTGGCGGCGCGGGACGCGGACTACGCGGCGATGACCTGGTACCCGGCGACCCCGGGGCTGGCGGACTGGCAGGGCCTGTACCGGCGGGTGGCCCGCGCGAACGGCGGCGAACCGGACGCCGGGCGCCGCCTGCGCTCCTGGGCGAGGGCGGCGGGCTTCACGGACATCGCGTCCTCGGCGACGGCCTGGTGCTACGCGACCGCCGAGGAGACGGCATGGTGGTCCGCACTGTGGGCGGACCGTACGACCGCCTCCGCGTACGCGGACATCACCACCCGGGGCGGCCACGCGACCGCCGCGGAGCTGGCCCGGATCGCCGCCGCCTGGCGCACCTGGGGCGCGGAACCCGACGCCTGGTTCTCGGTGCTGAACGGCGAGGTCCTCTGCCGGGCGTGACCCGCGGACGCCGCCGGGGACGCCGCCGGGGACGGCCTAAACCGGTGGGCGCATGCGGAAGTCGTAGTGGGGCGGAAGGGGGCGGTCGGTGAGGGTGGACCAGACCTCGGAGAGGGTTTCGTCGCCCTCACGGAGGTCGGGGAGCTCGAAGCCGTCTTCGAAGACGCGGCGGGCCGCGACCACATGGCCCTCCGCCGCCAGCAGGCGGGCGGCCAGCAGCCGGAAGCGGCCCTGGTCGCGCAACGCCGGCCGGAGCCGGTCCCAGACGGACCGCGCCGCCGCCAGGCGGCCGGCCGCCAGCAGCGCCGCCATCGCCTCCCGCCCCAGCGCGGACTCGGCGGCCAGCCACTCCGCGCTGCCCCGGCTCTCCTGCGCGAGGTCGTCGAACGCCTCGGCGTACGAGGCCGCCGCCCGCGCCCGGTCACCCGCCAGTGCGTCCGCCACCGCCATGCACCTCAGCAGCGGCCACCGCGACGGGGCCAACGCCAGCCCGCGCTCCCAGCTCCGCACCGCCTGCGCCACATCACCGGCGTGCCACTGCGCGACACCGAGGTGGTACTCGGTCAGCGGGTCCGCCGGGGCGGTCTCCAGCATGTCCCGCCAGTGCGGGGCCACCAGGCTCGGCCCCGGCGGCGCCACCCGCCGCGGGGCCGGGAAGACGCCGGTGCGCCACAGCTCCAGCCAAGGGGCCTGCGCCTCGCCCAGCGAGGACTCGGCGAAGGGCGTGCCCGGCAGTTTGAAGCCCCCGCAGAGCACCTCCAGCGCGCCCCACCCCGAGCCGACCGCCAGCCTCTCCCCCGGTTCGGTGTCGGCGTCGGCGCGCCACGCCTCGTACGCCGCCTCGACCCGCTCCCGCGGCAGGGCCGCCGCCAGCGCCGCCTCCGCCGAGGCGCGCGCCGCCGCCCAGTCGCCGCCGTGCACCGCCGAAGCGTCGGCCGACAGCGCCCCGTACGCCTCCAGCCAGCTGAACTCCGCCCCGGCTTCCAGCCGTACGTGCTCCAGCTGGGTCCGGGCCAGCCCCGCCTGGATCTCCGCGTAGCCGCCCGTACCCGGCTGCGTCAGCCACTCCTGCCAGCGCCGCCCGCCACCGCCCGCGCCCCACACGAAGAGCTTGCGCCCGCGCAGCCGCGCCGTCGAGGTCTGCACGAGACCGCGGCCCTCGGCGTCCAGCGAGGCGATCCAGGGCCGCTCCCCGTCCCGGACCTCGTAAAAGAAGTCGGCCGGGTACTCGCTGCGCAGCGGGTACGTGCGGTCCGCGCCCTCCCACTGCGGTACGGGGATGCGCCGCAGCGAGCGCTCGTACCCGAAGTGCCAGGCCTCCTCGGCCGGGGCCAGCACCCGGGTGCCCTCGTCTTCCGGTACGGCGATGTTGGACCACCAGTACACGGGCGCCGGGCGCTCGTGCGGATTGCGCACGCGGACGCCGACGTACAGGAACTCCGAGTCCTCCGGCAGCCACAGGTCCACCTGGAACGGCAGGTCGCGCAGCCGCTCCCACTCCCACAGCCGCACCATCACGCCCCCGTCGGGCGCCGGGACGAGCGCGGCGTGCACGGGGGCGCAGGAGAGGGTGGTGTGCCCGGTCGCGCCGATGTTCCACTCGATGCCGCCGGAGAACCAGGCGCCGTTGAGCGCGAAGTTGGCGGGTTGGAACACCGGGTTGCGGTACAGCAGTTCACGACCGGACGGCGGGTGGACGAGGGAGTGGATCCGGCCGCCGAGGCCCGGCAGCACGGTGACCCGCAGGTGCTCGTTCTCGATGACGACCGACTCGAACTCCCGCTCTTGCCGCTGCCGTTGGTACCCGTCGAGGAGCCGGACGGGCAGCACCGAGCGCAGTGGCTCGTACCCGATCTGGCGCGCCATGTCGCGCGGCAGCCCGTCGCGCGAGCGCTCGTCCAGTACGTGCACGCCGTCGGGCGCACGGAGGGCGGGCAGCGGGTTCTCGTGCCCCAACGGGGCCGCGGGAAGGGTCAGCAGGGCACGTCGGACGGTGGTGGCCATGAGGGCATGGAACACGCAGCGGCGGCCGGTGCACAGGGGTTTCGCGGATCACCACCGGTCAGGATTACGCAAAGATGCCTCATCATGGCGGACGTGACCAGCAGGACGAGCCCCGACCCCGGTCCGAGCCGAAGAGCCGGCCTTTCCCCCAGGGCCGAATCCGAGCGCCGGTTCGACGGCCCCGCGACCGGCGACGAGCGCCGCATGATCACCGACATGCTGGCGGCCCAGCGCACGACGCTACTGCTCAAGTGTTCAGCTCTGGGACCGGAGTTGTCCCTGCGGCCGGTCAGTCCTTCCACCCTCTCGCTGCTCGGACTGGTCCGCCGCCTCGCCGACGTGGAACGACGCTGGTTCCGGCGGGTGCTGGCCAAGGAGGACGCGCCGGCGCTGTTCTCCTCGCAGGACGACCCGGACGGCGATTTCGACGGCGCCGCGGACGCCCCGGGAGTCATCACCGGGTCCTGGGAGGCCCGGCGGGCCGAAGTGGCCTACCCCCGGTTCGCGGTTCGCGGTTCACGACTCACGGCCCTACGTGAACGCCCCCGCCACCAGGTCCGCGAGGAGCGCCCCCGCCCGCCCGTCCGGGTCCAGGTCCGGGTCGTAGATGGTGACGTTGAGCCCCACGCAGCGCGGTGAGCGCACCAACACACCCAGCAGCTCGGCGAGTTCGTCCGGGATCAGGCCGCCGGGGTCCGGGCTGTCCACGGCCGGCATCACGCTCGGGTCCAGGGCGTCCGCGTCCAGGTGGACCCAGAACCCGGAGGTCACCGGCGGGTGCAGCCCCTCCAGGGCCGTGCGCGCCACCGGCCCGGCGCCTCGGTCGCGGATCGCGCCGACCGTGGCGGCGAAGAACCCGGCCGCGCGCAGCTCCTTGAGGTCCGGGTCCCCGTCCCGCAGTCCGAAGAGCCGCACGTCCTCGTCCCGCAGGTACGGGCGGAGCCCCTCCAGGTCGGCGAGATCGGCCTGGCCGCGCCCGGTGGACAGGGCGAGCTCCTCGCCGCCGGCCGCGCCGACGGGCCCGTTCACCTCGGTGTTCCCGGGGTGGCGGAAGTCGGCGGAGCCGTCGATCGCGGCCAGTCCGTACCGCCCGAGCCGCCGCATGGCGAGGGCCGCGCCGAGCTGGATCGAGCAGTCCCCGCCCAGTACGACGGGGAACTCACCGGCCCGCAGGTGCTGCTCGATCCGGTCGGCGAGGGTGACCGTGTACGCGGCGAGGGCGCCAGCGTGGAAGACCCCGTCGCCCTCCTGCCAGTCGCCGCGGTCGTAGCGCGGCGGGACGACGACACCGCCCTCGCGTGCACCGAGCCGGGCCAGCAGGCCCTGTTCGCGCAGGGCGCCGGCCAGCTTGTACACGCCGGGCACGGCGCCGGGGGCGGGCGGCCGCAGGCCGAGGTTGGACGGGGCGTCGAGGAGTACGAGGCTTCTCATGCCCTCATCCTGGGCGATGTCCGTGCCACGGGCGCCGCATTTGCGTCATGACGGCACAGTGGCCGTGAGGGCCCAGCGCTCGTGGTCCCGCCAGGCGCCGTCGACGTGCAGGAAGTCCGGGGAGAACCCCTCCAGCCGGAAGCCCCGCCCCCTGACCAGGGCGATCGAGGAGGTGTTGCCCGGCTGGACGTTCGCCTCCAGGCGGTGCAGCCCGAGGGCGCCGAATGCGTGGGCGAGGACCAGGTCCAGCGCCTCGCCCAGCAGCCCCCGGCCGGCGGCGTGCGCGAAGGCCCCGTAGCCGAGCGCACCGCACCGGAAGGCGCCGCGCACGATGTTGTTGATGTTGACGAAGCCCGCGATGGCCCCGGTCTCCCGCTCACAGACGAGGAACCCGGCCCGGCCGCCGCCGTCGGCGTCCCCGTCGGCGTCGATCAGCCGGGCCGCGTACGGCTCGTACTCCTCGACGGTCGCGGGCGGGAACAGCCACGGCCGGTGCAGCTCGCGGCTCTCGCGCACGCGGGCGGTGAACTCGGCTCCGTCTGCCAGCCGGTAGGGGCGCAGCCCGACCCGCTCCCCCTCGGCGAGGTACGTGGAAAAGGTCATCCGCCCAGGCTAGTGCTGTGGCAGGATCCCGGTGTGATCATCACCCACGACACCCCTGCACTTCTGCTCGCGGCGGCGCGCAACAACGCCGACTGGTGCGACGCGGTCTGCCGCGGCCACGGACTGCGGCCCGAGTTCGCCGCGGACGCCTGGACCAGCTCGCTGCGCACCCCGCCGATGTACCCCGACGCCGTCTCCCTCACCCCGGAGGCCTCGGCGGACACGATCGCGGCCGCGATCGACACCGACGCGCCCGGCTGCTCGGTGAAGGACAGCTTCGCCACGCTCGACCTGGTCCCGGCCGGCTTCGAAGTGCTCTTCGAGGCGCAGTGGATCCACCGCCCGGCCGGGGCCGCGGGCGCGGCGGACTCGCGCCTGGAGTGGTCCGAGGTCGGGGACGCCGGGGAACTGGAGGCCTGGGAGGCCGCCTGGGACGGCGAGGAGAGCACCGGGCTCTTCCGCCCGTCCCTGCTCGGCGAGGGCATCGTCTTCCTGGCGGGCCGCGCCGGGGGCCGGATCGTCGCCGGCGCCGTCGCGAGCACCGGCGGTGGCGTGGTGGGCGTGTCCAACCTGTTCACCCGGGACGAGGCCGACACCGACGCCGCCTGGGCGGGCGTCCTGGCCCGGATCGCCGCCCGCTGGCCGGACCTGGACGTCGTCGGCTACGAGCACGGGGCCGACCTGGACGCCGCCGTCCGCGCCGGGTTCACCTCGCTCGGCCCGCTCCGCATCTGGGTGCACACGGCCTGACGCGCGTCCCGGCCGTCAGGCCGCGGGCCGTCAGGCGCGCAGCTCCAGCCGTGGGATGTCCGTCCGCTCGATCCCGAACACCTGGGCGTACAGCGACAGTTCGGCCTCCAGCGCCCGGACCATCGTCTCCGCCCGCCTGAAACCGTGGCCCTCGCCCTCGAAAGCGACGTACGCGTGCGGCACCGGGCGGCCGCGCATGGCGGCCAGGAGGCGCTCTGCCTGGGCCGGCGGGCAGACTGGGTCGTCCAGGCCCTGGAGCAGCACGAACGGGGCCGTGATCCGGTCCGCGCGGGCCACCGGCGAGCGCTCGCGGCAGCGCCTCGCCAGCGCCTGCGGCGGCCCGGCCAGGCCGTCGATGTAGCGGGACTCCAGGTCATGGGTCTCCTCGGCGAAGCCGAGCAGGTCCAGCACCGGGTAGATGATCGCCGCGCAGGCGTACAGGTCGGTGGCGGCCAGTGAGGCCGCCGCCGTCCAACCGCCCGCGCTGGCGCCCCGGATGGCGAGCCGGTCGGGGTCGGCGGTGCCCTCGGCGGCCAGGGCCCGGGCGACGGCCGCGCAGTCCTCGACGTCGACCACGCCCCATTGCTCGCGCAGCCGTTCCCGGTAGGCGCGCCCGTAGCCGGTGGAGCCGCCGTAGTTCACCTCGACCACACCGATGCCGCGCGAGGTGAAGTACGCGATGTGCAGGTCCAGTACGGGCGGCACGTGGTCGGTGGGGCCACCGTGCGCCCACACCACGTACGGGGGCAGCTCGTCGGCCGGGGCCCGGCGGGCCGGGTGGTGCGGCGGGTAGACGTGCGCGTGGATCTCCCGGCCGGCGGGGCCGAGGAAGGTCCGGCTCTGCGGCTCCGGGTAGTACGCCGGGTCCACGGGGTCCACCCCCGCCGAGCCGATCACCCGGGCATGGCCGGTGGCGGTGTCCAGCTCCACCACCTCGTACGCGCTGCGGGGGCTCGCGGCGACCCCGTAGACCCGGCTGCCGCTGACGGCGAGGGTGGGCTGCCAGGCCGTCCACGGCCCGGCCGCGTCCACCAGGTCACCGCTCTCCGGGTCGAGAACGCCGAGCACGGAGGAGCCCTGCCCGTGCAGGACGGCGACGAGCCCTCCCCCTGAGCCGTCGGCCCGGGAGGTACCCCCTGGCAGCGGGGCGAGCCACCGCAGCCCCGGTTTCCACAGGGGGCCGCCGAACTCCTCTTCCCTCGGGCACAGGTTGACGGCCTCTCCCGACACGGGATCCACCCGGTACGGGTTCCACCAGCCGCCGCGGTCGCTCACCGCGAGGAGGGTGCCGCCGGGGGTCCACTCCACCTGGGCCACGGCCTCGTCCGGGCCGCCGAGCACGGTACGGGCCTGCGCGAGCCGGCCGTCCAGCGTGACCTCGGCGAGCCTCAACTCGGTCCCGTCCCACGGCATTCGGGGGTGGTCCCAGACCAGCCAGGCGGCGCTGAGCCCGTCCGGCGACAGCCGCGGCCCGGTGGTGAACCGGTACCGGTCGTCGGTCAACTCCCGCACGAGGGACCGGTCCTCGGCGGCCGATCCGTCCAGTGGTACGGCGGCCAGCACGCGGCGCACGTCGGTCGGCGCGGGCCCGGTGAACTCCTCCAGCACGCACCAGACCTCGCCGCCGCGCAGCACCGGGTCGGCCCAGCGCAGCCCGCCACCCATCGAGGAGACGGGCGTGAGGGGGCGCGGCCGCGATCCGTCCGGGGCTCCGGGCGCGTCGGGTTCGTACGCGTACAGCCGCTGGTCGGCGAAGTGGACGAAGACCAACAGGGGCCCGCCCTCCAGGCGTTCGACGCCCGCCCAGGGCGCTCCGCCGTACTCCGTGACCCGGCTGCGCACGTTCCACGGCGCGGGCAGCGCCGCGGCCTCGGGACCGCCGTCCGCGGGCCGGCGTACCAGCGTGCGGCGGCCGCCCTCCCGCGGCCGGGGCTCGGTCCACCACACCTCGGCACCGACCGTGCCCACGTACTCGGGCCGGCCGTCGAGCGACGCGGCGAGCGCGGCGTCGATGGGCGAGGGCCAACTGCCGTAGGCCCCGGCCCCGGCCCCATCCCCATCCCCGGCCCTGGTCGGCTCCACCCTCACCCGGTCCCCCTCACAGCGTCCGCAGCGCGCGGTCGAGGACGCGGACACCGAAGTGCAGCGCATCGACCGGCACCCGCTCGTCCACCCCGTGGAAGAGGGACCAGTAGTCGAATCCGGGCGGCAGCTTGAGCGGGGAGAAGCCGTAGCCGGTGACACCGAGCCGGGAAAACTGCTTGGCGTCGGTGCCGCCCGCCATGCAGAAGGGGATCACGTTCCCCTCGGGGTCGAAGTGCTCGATGGACTCGCGCAGGATCCCGAACGTCCGCCCGTCCACGGGGGCTTCGAGCGCCACCTCGCGGTGGTGGAACTCCCAGTGCACCTCGGGGCCCGTGAGCGCGTCGAGGGTGGCGATGAACTCGGCCTCGCCGCCGGGCAGCATCCGGCCGTCCACGTACGCGGTGGCCTGGCCGGGGATCACGTTCAGCTTGTAACCGGCGCTGAGCATCGTCGGGTTGGCGCTGTTGCGCACGGTCGCCTCCACCAGCGCGGCCGCCGGACCCAGCTTGCCGAGGACCCGCTCGAGGTCGAAGTCGCGGCTGCGCGGGTCGACCGAGAAGCCCTGCAAGGCGGCGAGTTGGGTGATGCAGGCGGCGACGGTGTCGGTGAGCCGCACGGGCCACTCGTACTCGCCGATCCGGGCCACCGCGGCGGCCAGCCGGCTGACGGCATTGGCCCGGTTGGGCTTGGAGCCGTGCCCGGTGGTGCCGCGGGCGGTCAACTTCAGCCAGGCGGTGCCGCGTTCACCTGCCGCGATCGGGTAGAGGGCCTGACCGGACCCGGTGTGGACGGTGAAGGCACCGGACTCGCTGATGCCTTCGGTACAGCCCTCGAAGAGGTGGGGGTGGCGGTCGGTGAGGAAGCCGGAGCCGTCGACGGCGCTGTCCTCCTCGTCGGCGGTGTAGGCGATCACGATGTCCCGGCGGGGCCTGACGCCCGCGCGCGCCCAGGCGCGTACGACGGCGAGCACCATGGCGTCCATGTTCTTCATGTCGACCGCGCCGCGGCCCCAGACCACTCCGTCGCGGATCTCGCCGGAGAAGGGGTCCCCGCTCCACTCGGCGGCCTCGGCGGGGACCACGTCGAGGTGGCCGTGGACGAGGAGGGCGGGAGCGGTGGGGTCGGAGCCCTCGATCCTGGTCACCACGTTGGTGCGGCCGGGGGTGCGTTCCAGCATCGCCGGCTCCAGGCCGATGGCCGCGATCCGCTCGGCGACGTACTCGGCGGCGGGTCGCTCGCGGCAGTCGCCGCCGCCGCGGTTGGTCGTGTCGATGCGGATCAGACCGGAGGTGAACTCGACCGCCTCGTCGAGCGCCGTCCGGTCGACGCAGGGATTCAGGTCGTACATGTCAGCCATACTGCTCCTCCACAGCCGCCGAGACGACTGTCGTGACCGCCTTGAAGGTCCGGATCCCCTCGTACATCGTCCCGCTGGTGTAGGCGACCCGGCGTTCCCCCGACCGCGTGATGCCGGGGACGAGCGTGGCCGCCATCGCCAGGTGCTCGGCGTCGAATTCCAGCTCCACCGTGAACGGACCGCCGCGTACGGGTTCGCGCCGGACCGCGAGCGCCGTGGCTTCCTTGGCGGCGGCGCGGATGTCGGCGGCGGTGCGGGCGGGGGTGCGGCAGACGGCCGCGTACCGCGACACGTGGTCCTTCACCGCCACGGTCACCGCGCCCGGGGCGTAGCCGGCCGCGTCGACGCAGGTCAGGTCGTCCCCGGTGACGAGGACGACCGGTACCCCGTACTCGGCGACGACGTGGGCGTTGAGCAGTCCCTCGCTCGCGCGGACCCCGTTGACCCAGACCCCGGTGATGGAGTTGGCGAGGTAGGTGTGGGCGAGGACCCCCTCGGAGCCGGCGCCGGTGTGGTAGCCGACGAAGGCGATGCCGTCGACGTCCCCGTGCTGGACACCCTCGACCATGGAGAGGGTCTTGTGGCGGCCGGTGAGCATCTCGGCCCGCGCGTCGAGGCGCTCCAGCAGCAGGTTGCGCATGGTCCAGTGGGCCTCGTTGACGAGGACCTGGTCGGCGCCGCCGTCGTAGAAGCCGAGTACGGCGGCGTTCACGTCGGAGGTGAACAGCGACCGGCAGCGCTCCCATTGCGGAGTGCCGGGCAGCACGTCGGCGGGCCAGGTGACGCCGGTGGCGCCCTCCATGTCGGCGGAGATGAGGATCTTCATCGGGCCCCCGGGCGGTCGGCTGCGCTCAGCTCCCCCACCCTAGCCGCCCGTCCCCCTCGGGACCTCGGGGCCACGCCCCGCCGCGGCGGGCTTCAGCCGGTCGGTCCCGCCGGGGGGCGGCCGCCGCCCCCCGGGGCGGCCGGTTCACCCGATCCGGTGAGGCCGCACCCCGGCCCCACCGTCAACGACCGCGCTCAGCCCTTGACTTCGGCCGCCAGATTGGCCAGCACGGTGTCGTAGATGCGGGTCAGGCCCTTGGGCGCGAAGGTCCGCTCGAAGAAGCCGCCGATGCCGCCGGCGCCGTTCCACACGGTGGTGATCACGGCCTTCGACTTGCCCTCGCCCGCCGGGGTGACCGTCCAGGTGGTGACCATGGAGGAGTTGCGGTCCTTCTCGACCAGCTGCCCGTCGGTGGGCTCGGTGACCTCCAGCAGGCAGTCGCGTACCCGCTTGCTGGTGGCCTGGAGCTTCCAGTGGACGAGGGTGCCCTCGCCGTCGCCGCCCTCGCGCACCTCGTACTCGCTGAAGTGCTCGGGCAGGAGCTTGCCCCGGGTCCCGGTGTAGTCCGCCAGCGCGTCGAACACGGTCTCCGCGTCGGCCGCGATGATCCGCTCCGTGGTGGCCTCGACCTGCGCCATAGCTGTTCCTCCAGCAGTTGTGATCGCTCGTCACCGCGAAGCCAACCACCTCCGGGGCGGCCGCCCAAATCCGGGGGCGCCGAAAACCGCTCCGCACGATCACGGGAACGTTTGTTCTCTTCTCGGAGAAGAGCTACCGAGGGAGGCGCACCATGCGCCGGGACAATCTGACCGAGGACACCGGCAACACCGGGGACACCGGGGACACCGCCGACGGGGCCGCGCTCACCGGCCCCGCCGCGCTCTTCGGGACCGACGGCGTCGTCACCCGTACCTTCGACACCCCCGAGTTCCGCGGGATCACCTTCCACGAGGTACGGGCAAAATACCTGCTCAACCGGGTCCCCGGCGCCTCCCCTCGCGGAGGCCGGGGCGGTGGCCGTGACACCCCTCGTACTCCATCTGCGGCCCGGCGCGCGCGAGTGGTTCACGGCCCGGCCGGGCGAGCACCACCCCCGCCTCGTGGAGCGGTACGCGCGGATGTACGCGGGCGGCTCGTACGCGCCCACCCGGTACCAGCGGCAGATCACCCGCCAAGTCCACCAGCTCGCGGCGGAATTCGGCATCGGCCCGGGCGGGTGCGGCGCCGCGCGGCGGGCCCTCGTCCCCGAGCGGCCGGAGGGGGCCGAGGCCCCCGTCGCGGTCCGGCCCACCCAGCTGACCCTGCTGTGACGGCCCGACACGCCGCCTGAAGAGTCATCACATCGGGCCAATAGGCTGCACAATCCCGCCTTCCGGGCGCGGGTTCCGGGACGATTCCGCCCAGAACCCTCGGCTGGGAGGCCCCATGCTCCGACCCTCGATCCGCCCCTCGACCCTGAAGAGGCGCGCCGCAGTCCTGCTGTCGATCTCCACCGTGACCGCCGCCCTGGCGGGCCCGGTCACGGCAGCCCCCGTCGCGCCCGCGCCGGTCGGGGCCGCTGCCGCCGCACTGAAGTGGGCCGGCTGCTCGACCCCGCGGTACCCCACCCTCCAGTGCACCTCCCTGCGGGTCCCGCTCGACCACGACCGGCCGGGCGGGCGCATGATCTCGCTGGCCCTGACCCGGGTCCCGCACACCGCCGCCACGTCCCAGGGCCCGCTGCTGGTCAACCCCGGCGGCCCCGGCGGCAGCGGCCGCACCCTGGCCGGGTACGTCGCCAGCGCGCTCCCCAAGGACGTGGCCGCCCAGTACGACGTGATCGGCTTCGACCCCCGCGGCGTGGGCAAGAGCGAGCCGGCCCTGGACTGCGGTTCCGGGTACTTCTCCCCCGTACGCCCGGACTCGGTACCGCTGGACGAACAGACCGAGCGGGCCAACCTGGAGCGGGTCAGGAATTTCGCCGAGTCCTGCCAGACCAAGCACGCGGACGTGCTCCCCTACATCGGCACGGTCTCGGCGGCCCGCGACATCGAGGCGGTGCGCATCGCCCTCGGCGCGCAGAAGATCAGCTACTTCGGCTACTCCTACGGGACGTACCTGGGCGCGGTGTACGCCAAGCTCCACCCGGAGCGGGTGCACCGTCTCGTCCTGGACTCCGTCGTGGACCCGAGCGGCGTCTGGTACGAGGACAACCTCGCCCAGGACGAGGCCTTCGACGCCCGCCACAAGGCCTTCCTGGCCTGGGTCGCGCAGTACGACGACAAGTACCGGCTCGGCAGCGACCCGGCGGCGGTCGAGCGGAGCTGGTACGCGATGCGGGATTCGCTGCGCGGGACGCCGGCGGGCGGCAAGGTGGGCCCGGCCGAGCTGGAGGACACCTTCCTTCCGGGCGGCTACTTCAACGGCTACTGGCCGCACCTCGCCGAGGCCTTCTCGGCGTACGCGGTGGGCAAGGACCCCAAACCTCTGGTGGCGGCGTACCAGCGGTTCGGCGCGGTGGAGCCCTCCGCGGGCAACAGCTACAGCGTGTACACGGCGGTGCAGTGCCGGGACTCGGCGTGGCCGAAGGACTGGAACGAGTGGCGTACGGACATGTGGCGCACGCATGCCAAGGCGCCGTTCATGACGTGGAACAACGCCTGGTACAACGCCCCGTGCGCGTTCTGGCCGGGAGAACCGCTCCGGGCCCCGGACGTGACCAACGCCGACCTTCCGCAGGCGCTCCTCTTCCAGGCGACGGCCGACGCGGCGACCCCGTACGAGGGCGCGGTGAGCATGCGCGACAAGCTGGCGGGCGCGGCCCTGGTGGTCGAGGAGGGCGGCGGCAACCACGGCATCTCGCTGAGCGGCAACAAGTGTCTGGACGAGAAACTGTCCGCGTACCTGATCACGGGCAAGGCCGCGGACGCCACCTGCCCCGCGCAGCCGGCTCCCAAGCCGGCGACGGCGACCCGGGTGGTCCCGCCCTCGGCGGGCGGCGCCGCCCTGCACGGGCTGCTGGGCTTCCGGGGATGATCTCCAGCGGGCAGGATCAGGGGCATGACCGCTTCTGATCCTTCGCCCGCCCGTAGCCACCTCACCCGGATCGCCGCTCCGGAGGGCGTCAGTCCGGGGGTCAACTACAGCCATGTCGTCTGGGGTACGGGGCGGTTCGTCGCCGTCTCCGGGCAGTGCGCCCTGGACGAGAAGGGCGAGGTGGTGGGCGTGGGCGACGCCGCCGCCCAGTCCCGGCAGGTGTTCGAGAACCTGCGCCGGTGCCTGGCGGCGGCCGGGGCGGCCTTCGACGACGTGGTGAAGCTGACCTACTTCGTCACGGACGTCACCCACCTCCCGGCCCTCCGGGCGGCCCGCGACGAGGTGATCGCCCCGGACCGCCTCCCGGCCTCCTCCGCGGTCCAGGTCAGCGCCCTGTTCCACCCCGAACTCCTGGTGGAGGTGGAGGCCTTCGCGATCGTCCCCCAGCCCTGCTAGGGCTGTGGGGTGATGACCGTGCCGACGGGGTTCCAGCCGTGCGGGCCCGAGGGGTCGCCGCCGTCGAAGAGGTAGGCGCTGACGCCGGCGTCGGACCCGCCGCCGGTGAGCAGGTAGTCCGCATGGCTGTCGGCGTTGAAGTCGACGAGCTGGACCCGGGTGTGGTCGGTGGTCACACCGGTGGCGGTCCGGCCGAGCACCTGCCAGCCGCCGTGCCCGTCGCCGCCCCGGTTGACGTAGGTGGTGACGGCGCCGCCGGGGCTGATCATCCAGTAGTCGGCCCGGCCGTCACCGTCGTAGTCGGCGAGACGCACCCGGCCGCGATCGGTGGTCGTCCCCGTGGCGATCTGCCCGAGGGAACGCCAGTCGCCGCGGCCGTCGCCGCCGCGGTTCAGGAAGGCGGTGACCGCGCCGTTGTCGGCGATGGTGAGGTAGTCGGCCCTGCCGTCGCCGTCCCAGTCCGCGAGGCGGACCTGTTCGCTGCGGTTGGTGGTGCCGGTGGCGACCCTGCCGAGGTCCTTCCAGCCGCCGCCGACGTCGCCGCCCCGGTTGAGATGGACGTTGACGGCGCCGTCGGCGCTGATCGTCCAGTAGTCGGCGCGGCCGTCACCGTCGAAGTCGGCGAGGCGCACCCGCGCGCGATCGGTGGTGGTCCCGGTGGCGACCCGGCCGAGGGCCTCCCAGCCGCCCCCGCCGTCGCCGCCCCGGTTGAGCCACGCCTTGACCTCGCCGTCGGCGGCGATCGTCAGGTAGTCGGGGCGGCCGTCCCCGTCGAAGTCGGCCCAGCGGACGGCGCCGGCTCCGCCGGCCTCGTTCCCCGCACGCGGCGCGCGCGGCCGTACGCCCCAGCCGTCGGCGACGGCCTGCTCGAGGCCGTCGTGGAAGGTCAGGGCCATCTTGCGGTAGCCCGCGTCATTGGGGTGGAGGTGGTCGGGCAGCTCGGTCGCGACGTCCAGGCGGGGCGGCTCGACGTAGCGGAATCGCTCGCCGCGGCTGCGCCGGGCGCTCTCCTCGCCCTGGATGACGGCGTTGAAGACCCGGGTCTGCTGCTCGAATCCGGTGGTGTCGGTGAGCAGGCCCTGGACGATGACGCTCACGCCGGGCCGGTTCGCCAGTACGCGGTCGATGAGGGAGGACAGCCGGCGGGCCGCTTCCTCGGGCTCGGCGTGGTTGTTGTGGAGGTCGTTGATGCCCAGGTGCAGCAGGACCACGTCCGGGTCGGCCGCGGCCTGCCAGCCGTCGATGTTGCGTCGGACGTCGTCGATGGTCCAGCCGCTGTGGCCCTCATTGTCCCCGTCCGCGACGGCGCCGAAGGAACCGGAGCCGACGAAGTCGGGGGTGTAGCGGGACTGGCCGGCCATCAGGTCCCAGAGGGGCGCCCGGTATCCGGCGCCGTTGGAGCTGTTGGAGCCGGCGGTGATCGAGTCACCGAGCGGCATGATCCGTACGAGGGGCGGGGCGGGCTGCGCGGCGGCGGTGGCGGTCGTGGCGCCGAGCCCCACGGCGGCGATGGCCGCGAGCAGCGTGAGGCTGAGGGCGACGGTGCGTTTCATCATGCGTGCGATGCCTTAGGGGTGTGCGGAGCGGCCCCGCCTACGCATCCGCCCACCTCGCTCTCCTTGAGGGGACGACCGGGGTGGGCGGATGCGGCGTGCGGGGTCAGGCGGGTCGAACGGGGTCAAGCGGTGTCAAGCGGTGTCAAGCAAGGTCAAGCAAGGTCGCACGGGGCTCAGGTGCCGCTGGCGACCTTGCCGAGGTCGACCCAGCCGTTGCCCGGGTCGCCGCCGTTCCAGGCGAAGACGGAGGCGCTGCCGCCGACGCCGGCGAGGACGTAGTCGGCGTGGGTGTCCGCGGAGAAGTCGACGAACTGGACCTTGGTGTGGTCGGTGGTCAGACCGGTCGCGATCTGGCCGACGACCTGCCAGCCGTTGCCCACATCGCCGCCGCGGTTGACGTAGAGGTCGACCTTGCCGTCCGGCTTGATGACGTAGTAGTCGGCCTTGCCGTCACCGTCGGCGTCCGCGAAGCGGGTCCGGTTGCGGTCGCTGGTCATACCGGTGGCCACGCGGCCGATGTGCTGCCACGGAGCCACCTGGTCGCCACCGCGGTTGAGGTAGACCTCCACGGCACCGCCGTCGTTGAAGACGAGGTAGTCGGTCTTGCCGTCGCCGTCCCAGTCCGCGAAGCGGACCTTGCTCGCGTCGTTGGTGACGCCGGACGCGACCTGGCCGATGGACTGCCAGCTGCCGTGGCCGTCGCCGCCGCGGTTGAGCCACACGTTGACCGACCCGTTGGCGTTGACGACGATGTAGTCGAACTTGCCGTCACCGTCGAAGTCCGCGAGGCGTACGCGGGCGCGGTCGGTGGTCGTGCCGGCGGCGACCTCGCCCAGGGTCTCCCATCCGTTCACGCCGGCGGGGTCGCCGCCGTGGTTCAGCCACACCTTGACCGCGCCGTTGTCGGCGATGCTGACGTAGTCGGGCCTGCGGTCGCCGTCGAAGTCGGCCCAGCGCACGCGGTCGGTGCCGCCGGCCTCGTTGGAGGCGGCGGAGCGCCGCGGCTCGGTGGTCTTCGCCACCCACGCGGCGAGGTCGTCGACCCGCGTGGAGATCGCCCCGGTGCGGGTCTCGGCGGCGTCGGTCGCGAGGCAACCACCCTGCCAGGACTTGGCGTTGATGCCGACGAGCTCGCCCTTGGCGTTCAGCAGCGGGCCGCCGGTGTCGCCCTTGCAGAGGACGTCGGTGCCCTTGCCGGTGAGGGCGAGGGTGGTGGCGTCGGTGGTGTTGGTGGTGAAGGTGCCGGTGTGCAGCTTGCCCGGGACCCACTCGGTCTTCGTACGCCCGAACCCGGCCGCCGTCAGGTCGACGCCGGCGGCGGGCGCGGCGGGCGCGGCCTTGACCGTGGCCAGGCCCTTGGCCGGCGCCGCGAGGCGGGCCAGGACCAGGTCGCGGTCGGCGCGCGGGGCGAGCTCGGTGACTTCCACGGCCGTACCGTTGCTCAGGGTGGCGGTGGCCTTCAGCGCGGGCTTGCCGGCCGGGACCTGCTCACCGGGCGTGGTGGCGAAGCAGGAGGCGGCGGTGGCCACCCACCACTCGTCGACCAGGGCCGCGGTGCAGGCGCGGGAGTTGGCCTCGTCACCGACGTTCAGCTTCGCGACGTAGGCGTACTGGCCGGCGGGGGCCTCGGGGCCGGTGAGGGCCTGGGCGGAGCCGGCGGAGACGAGGGCCGTGGTGACCGCGGTGGCGGTGACGATCAGGCCGGTCATCCGCTTGGCGCGGGGACGGAGTGCAGACATGGGTGAGCTTCCTTACGAACGTGGGTCGGCGTTGGGGTGGGGAACCGGTGGTCAGCCGGTGACGCGGAGTTCGAGGAGGATGGAGCGCTCGCCGGTGTCGCCGGCCTCGCCGAAGGGCTTGTAGTCGTTGGCGGGGGCGTCGATGACGGTCTTGTCGGTGCCGTTGGCGGTGATGGTGGCCTTGACGGGGAACGCCTCGGTCCAGATGCCGAAGGCGTCGGGGAGTTCGAGGGTCACGTAGCCCTTGGCGGCGTTGACGTCGAAGCAGTACAGCTTCTGCCCGGTGCGGGACTTGATGGTGATGTCGGGGGTCCCGTCGCAGGTGGTGAGGGTGATGTGGCCGTCACCGCGCTTGAGGACGATCTGCTGCTCGGCCTGGATCTTCGCGGCGTTCGGGTACGCGAAGTCCTCGACGGCGGTGGGCATTTCGGTGCCGGCCGCCGCGGCTGCGGCGGCGGACTGCGGTCCGGCGTACGCGACACCGAGCGTGGCCGCCGCGGCGAGCGCGGTGGCGGTGCCGACGAGACCGGTGAACAGTGCCTTGCGGGCACGGGATATCGCCATGAGTTTCCCCCTGATACGGGCCGCGCGCGCGGCCCCTGAGTCACGAAATGAACGTTCGGAAGGGTCATCCGACAGACCTTGGCCAGACCTCGGCCCACGGCGCTGACAGCCGCACGGACCGCCGCGCATCCCCCCGATGCGGCCCCCGACGAGCCTGTTCCGGAGCAGACGGTAGCGCCCGAACCCCGGGTAGCTCAACCACGGCTGAGCACTGTTCAACTGTAATTGATTTTTGCCAGGTCAAGACATACGGTCTGGCAGGCCGGGCGAACGTCATGCCCGGCCGCGCCGCCGCGCCCCTGGACGACACCGTCGTACGGGGCAACCCGGCGACCTCACCGATGGCAACGGGAGAGACATCGGCGGGGTCGCCCGCGGCGGTGCCGGTCTTCCATGCCGCACCGGTGATGTCGTGCGGAGTCGATCTGCGGGGCGCTCGACCAGGCACCCGCACACAGACGGCTCTGCCACGCACCAACGTTGGGGGACCTGCCGCATGAGACGGCGAACACTTTTCAGCGGGGCACAACGCCTCAAGACGGGCCGCCGTAGCCTCGCCTCCCCCGTGGCACTGCGCACCACCCTCGGATCAGTGCTGCCCGCAGCACTGATCATGGGTCTGCTGGGCCAGTCACCCGCCACGGCCGCGGAGGTGACGGAACCTCCGGCCTACGCGCGACAGGTCGCCGTCGACTACTGGGCTTCGGGCGGAGCCGGCGTCAAGGAAGCGGCCGAGCGGGCGCTCCTCGGGTCGGACGCGGACATCAAGAAGTTCCTCGACGAGGCGTCGGCCCTTCAGTACGACGACGACTCCGTTCGGGTCAGCCGCATGTTCAACGCGGGTGGTCCGGCCGTTCGGGCGGCAGCCAACCAGGCGCTCAAGGGCACGCCCGCGCAGCTGAACACCTTCCTGAACTCGGGTTGGCAGGGTCCGCTGAACGAGGACCGCCAGGTCGAGGTCTCGCGGGTCATCAACACGGGCGGTACCGGGGTCAAGGAGGCCGGCAAGGCCGCCCTCAAGGGCACTGCGCAAGACGTCGTCAAGTTCCTCAGCGAGGGCCAGTACTCGGCGCGCGAGGCGGACAACGAGGTCGCGGTCTCGAAGCTGGCCGGCAGCGGCGGTCCGAACGTGAAGGCGGCCGCGAAGATCGCCCTGCGCGGCACGCCTGATGACATGGTCGAGTTCCTGGAGATCGGCCAGTTCACGGCGCGCAACCGGGACCAGGAGTACGCCACCGTCGCGCAGCTGACGGAGGACGCCAAGCAGGCAGGCATCCGGGCCGAGGACGCCATGAAGGCGTCCGAGGAAGCCTCGGCCCGCGCCATCGACGCGTCGAACAAGGCGAAGGAGGCCGCGCAGAAGGCCGCCCACGAGGCGAACCTGGCGAAGAACGACGCCACGCGCGCCGCGGTCAAGGCCAAGCAGGCCGCCGACGCGGCCCGCGCCGCGGCTGCCGCCGCTCAGCAGGCGATCAGCTCGGCGAACGCGGCCAGCCGCGCCGCGCGGATCGCCGCGCTCGCGGCCGCCCAGACCGCGAACGCTGCCGCCGCCGCCGCGAACGCGGCGAACGACGCGTACAACGCGGCCATCGCCGCCGGCAACGACGCCACCCAGGCCTCGCGCGCCAAGGACCTCGCCGGTATCGCCCGTATGGCGGCCAGCCTGGTCGACACCTCCGCGCTGGCGGCCGAGATGGCCGGCAAGGCCTCCCAGGCCGCCGGACTCGCGGCCAAGGCCTCGCAGAGCGCCGGCGACAACGCCAACGCGGCAGCCGATGCCGCCGACCAGGCCAACAACTACGCGGACGCGGCCGGCAACTCCTCCGCCGAGGCCCGCCAGGCCGCGGCCGACGCCCGCCGCCACGCCAACGCCGCCAACCGCGCCGCCGACCAGGCCTCCGGCCTCGCGCAGCGCTCCGCCAACGCGGCCTTCGAGGCGCGCGACGCAGCCCGATCCGCGGCCACGCACGCCCGCAAGGCGGCGGACGCGGCCGACGCGGCTGCCGCCCACGCGGGTGAGGCCGCGAACGCCGCTGCCGAGTCGAAGAAGCACGCCGACGCGGCCAAGGTGGCCGCCGAGACCGCCGACGCCGCCGTGACAACGGCCAAGAAGGTCGTCGCGATCGCCCGTGAGACCGAGGCCGCGGACCTCGTCACGCGTACCGAGGGTGCGATCGAGCGGGCCAAGTCCCGCAAGGCGCAGACCGACGCCTACGTCTCGGCCGTAGCAGCCCAGCAGGTCGAGGGCGTCAAGCTCGACACCACCGCGACCGAGCTGGCCGCCGAGGCGGCCAAGCCGACCGTGGACGTCAAGGCCACCGCCGCCAAGGGCCGCGCCCTCGCCATGAAGGCGATGAAGCTGCGCGGTCCCTGGAGCCAGGGAGCCGCGGCCACCGCGCTGGCCGGCACCGACACCGAAGTCCTGCAGTACCTGCGCACCGGCTGGAAGCAGGCCGGGCGCGACGAGATCCGCGAGCGCGTGTTCCAGCTGAGCGGACAGAGTCCCTATCCATCGGTGCGCACGGCAGCGAGCGGTGCCCTGACGGGCAACGACCAGCAGGTCACCGACTTCTACAGCAACGGCCAGTACACGGCCGGCACCGACGACCTGGCGGTCGAGGTCTCGAAGTTCAACAACTTCGGCGGCCCGAGCGTCAAGGACGCCACGAAGAAGGCCCTCGCGGACGGCAGCGGCAAGGCGCTCGCCACGTTCCTCGCCGTCGGCCAGTACTCGGCGCGCAACAGCGACGACGAGGTCATCGCCTCCAAGCTGGTCAACGAGGGCGGTCCCGAGGTCAAGGCAGCGGCCAAGATCGCCCTGGCTGCTCCGGCCGACCAGCTCCACGACTTCGTCGCCGTCGGCCAGCACATGGCCGCCCACAAGGACAGGCTCGCCGAGCACCACAAGAACCAGGTCGACCGGCTGCTCGCCGAGGCCTCCGGCATCGCCGCGAAGGCCAACCAGAACCGCTGGCGCGCCGCGGAAGCGGCCGCCAAGGCCGCCGCTGCCAAGAACGAGGCGGACATCGCAGCGGCCGAGGCGCAGAAGTCCGCGACCGCCGCCGCCAAGTCCGCGGACGACGCCAACAAGTCCGCGACCGCCGCCGAGGCCAGCGCCAGCGCGGCCAAGAAGTCCGCGGCCACCGCGCGCAACGCGGCAGCCGCCGCCGACCGCGACGCCGCCGCCGCCGAGGAGTCCGCCGCCCAGGCCGCCTTCTCCGCGCAGTACGCCCGCGACTCGGCAGACAAGGCGAACGCCTCCGCGGCCGACGCCCGGGAATCGGCGATCGCCGCCGGCAAGAGCAAGGACGAGGCCAACGCCCTCGCCTCCCAGGCCTGGACCGAGGTCAAGAAGAAGCTCGAAGCCGAACAGGCCGAAGCACGACGGCTCGCGGAAGAAGAGCGCAAGCGGCAGGCCGAGGCCGAGAAGAAGTCGAAGAAGCCCAAGTGCGTCGTCCCCTTCAACCGGGACAGCCTGCCCCCCTGCATGATGGGCGCCGACCCCGACCAGGTCATCTTCGCCAGCCCCGACCCGGAACTGGCCAAGATCCTCCTCAAGGTCGGCTGGGAGCTCTCGGGCGGCGCCGACATCCAGCGCTGCATCGAGGAGCCCTCCTGGGGCGGCTGCGCCATGGCCGTCGCCGGGGTCATCCCGGCCGGCAAGGCCCTCAAGGTCGTCAAGTGGGGGTCTGAAGGCGTCGAGGCCGCGATTGACGCGAAGAAGCTCAGCAAGTTCCTCGAGTGCTTCAAGCCCAACAGCTTCCCGGCCGGCACTCGCGTACTGATGGGTGACGGCACGGCTCGCCCGATCGAGCAGGTCGCCGTCGGCGACGAGGTCCTCGCCACCGACCCGGAAACCGGCACCACCGGTCCGCGCCGCGTCGAGGACACGATCTACACCCCCGACGACCGCGACTTCACCGACATCACCCTGGACGCCGCGAGCGGCTCCGGCCGCCTGACGTCGACCGACCACCACCCCTTCTGGTCCGAGAGCGCGCGCGGTTGGAAGAACGCCTCCGATCTCGCCGCCGGGGAAACCCTCCGCACCCCCGAGGGCAAGGCCGCTCGCATCAGCGACGTACGCCACTGGAAGACCCTCCAGCCCGCGTACAACCTGACCGTCAACCAGCTGCACACCTACTACGTCCTTGCCGCGAACACTCCGGTGCTCGTGCACAACGCGACGTGCCCGACCGGTTTCACGAACCTCGGCGGCAACAAGTTCAAGTCGCCCGGCGGCCTGGAATACGGGCCCGGTTCCGCGCACGGCCACCGCTTGGACCACGTGATGGAACACGCCAAGCCCGACCCGTCGAAGACCGCGCACAGCGTCTTCAAGGACCCCGACCTCGGTAGCATCACCGGGCTGCTCGACGAGGGATGGGCCAAGCGCGGCGTTCCGGACCCGAGCGACCCGGCGAAGTACGTCATCGACATGGGCAGGGAAGTCGGAACGTTGGGCGAGAAGAAGCTCAAGATCGTGGTGGTCCCCGGGACCACCAAGGTCATCACCGCCCACCCCATGTTCTAAGGAGAACGCAAATTGATCTGGTGTCCTCGATGCGACCAGGGATGGGTCATCGCCGCCCGCGTCAAGGGAAGGGATGACACCTTCCTGGTGTGCAAGGAGTGCGACACGGTGTGGGAGGACGGAAATCCCGTAGCCAAGGCTCCTTACGTCATTCTCGAGGAGTACATGGCCAGATTCGGGAAGAGTCAGCTCTGGTCGAATCTCGTGGAGCTCGAGGGCTAGATCCGTCCAACGGACAGCCGAGCGGCGGGTACTCCCTCACTTCGAGGAGTGCCCGCCGCTTTGGCGTACCGGCCCGGCCGCAGCGGGCGTCAGGGCAGGGCCCGCAGGGCCTTCGTCGCCGCCAGGGCCAGGCGGGGGTGGGACTGGGCGCGGGTCAGGGCCTCGCGGGCGCGGGGGTCGGCCAGGGCGCCCAGGCCCTCCACGCAGGCCAGGGCGACGCGCCAGTACGGGTCGTTCGGCGCGAGGAGTCGCGACAGGGTGCTGATCAGGGCCGGGGCCGATTCCGGGGCCCGCAGCGCGGTGAGCAGCCGGACCGGCTGCAGGGCGTAGGCGGTGCGGAGCCCGTTGGTCGCCAGGGCCGCCGCCGCGCGGGCGGTGCGCGGGTCGCCCAGCACGGCCAGCGCCTCGGCGGCGGCCGCGCAGCGCGGCGGGTCGCGGTGGTTGAGCAGCAGCACCAGCGGCTCGAAGGCGCGGGCGTCGCCGCCCAGGCCAAGCCGGTACGCGGCCAGTTCGCGCGCCCACAGGGGCAGCCCGGCCGAAGTCAGGGAGGCCGCCAGGGCGTCCGGCGCCGCCGCCAGCAGCACCTCGTACTCCGCCTTGGCCGACTGCCCGGCCTCCGCCCGCAGGCGCTCCAGCACGTCGTTCACCCGGCCACCCTAGGCGCGTGCGGCCGCCGCCACGGCCCGTTCGCAGTGATTGATGATCGATGATCGATGATCGGTACATTTGGGCGGTACAGGTCACATCTCCGCACTCTGGCGCACCAGTTACCGGCGGGTTACTGTCGCTCCAACACGTACGGGGACGGCCTGGTGACGCAGCCGCCTCGTGCCAGTCGGTTCTGAATGAAGTACGACGTACGACGTATTACACGGCGTACGTGCACCACCCACGGCGTGGCCCCGGGACAGGGTCCGCCGCTCTCCGCCCCTTCGGGCATTGCGTGCGATCTTCCGCATCAGCCTGCCGGCCGCGAACTGTGCGCCGCGCGCCGGGCCACCCTCAGTCGTCACCTTCTTCCACTGGAGTCCCGCGATGGACCGTCCGTCCACGTCCAGTCAGTCCACCCTCCAGACCATCGCCGTCGTCGGCCTCGGCACGATGGGCACCGGCATCGCCGAGGTGCTCGCCCGGTCCGGCCGCGAGGTCATCGGCATCGACGTCAGCGACACCGCCGCCGCCCGGGCCACCGCCGCCCTCGCGGCCTCCACGGCGCGTTCCGTGACCCGGGAGCTGCTCAGCGAGCAGGAGCGCGCGGACGTGCTCGCCCGGTTCCGTACCTACTCCGAGCTGAGCGCGGCCGCCGACGCCGACCTCGTCATCGAGGTCGTCCCCGAGTCCTACGAGCTCAAGCAGCAGGTCTTCCGCGAGCTCGACGCGGTCGTGCGGCCCGACACGATCCTGGCCACCGGCACCAACGCCCTCTCCGTGACCCGCATGGCCGCCGAGTCCCAGCGCCCCGAGCGCGTGCTCGGCCTGCACTTCTTCAACCCGGCCCCGGCGATGAAGCTGGTCGAGGTGGTCTCCTGCGTGCTGACCGCCCCGTCCGCCGTCGAGGCCGTCACCGCGCTGGCCCGCGAGCTCGGCAAGGAGCCGGTCGCCGTCGGCGACCGGCCCGGCTTCGTCGCCGACGGCCTGCTCTTCGGCTACCTGAACCAGGCCGCCGCGATGTACGAGTCGAAGTACGCCTCCCGCGAGGACATCGACGCGGCGATGCGGCTGGGCTGCGGTCTGCCGATGGGGCCGCTGGCGCTGCTGGACCTGATCGGCGTGGACACCGCGCGGACCGTCCTGGAGGCCATGTACGCCTCCTCCGGCGACCGGCTGCACGCCCCGGCCCCGATCCTCGGCCACCTCGCCGAGGCCGGCCTGACCGGGCAGAAGTCGGGCCGCGGGTTCTACACGTACGCACAGGCCGGCAGCTCGGCGATCGTCGCCGACGCCCTGACCCCGGCGGCCGACGCCGGCCTCGGCGCGGGCCGCCCGGTCACCTCGGTCGGCGTGGCCGGCTCGGGCACCATGGCCAGCGGTATCGCGCAGGTCTTCGCGCAGTCGGGCTTCGACGTGGTGCTGGCCGCGCGCAGCCAGGAGAAGGCGGACGCGGCGAAGGCCGCGATCGCCAAGTCGCTCGGCCGTGCGGTGGCCAAGGGCCGGCTGACCCAGGAGGCGGCGGACCTGACCCTGGGGAGGGTCACCCCGGCCGGTTCGCTGGACGCCTTCGCGGAGGTGGACCTGGCGGTCGAGGCGGTCGCCGAGAACCTGGCGGTCAAGCAGGAGCTGTTCGCGTCCCTGGACAAGGTCTGCAAGCCCGGCGCGGTGCTGGCGACGACCACGTCCTCGCTGCCGGTGATCGCGATCGCCCGTGCCACGTCGCGTCCGCAGGACGTGATCGGCATGCACTTCTTCAACCCGGCCCCGGCGATGAAGCTGGTCGAGGTGGTCCGCACCGTGCTGACAGCCGACGACGTGCACGCGACGGTCCGCGGGATCTGCTCGAAGGTGCGCAAGCACCCGGTGGACTGCGGGGACCGGGCGGGCTTCATCGTGAACGCGCTGCTGTTCCCGTACCTCAACAACGCGATCAAGATGGTCGAGCAGCACTACGCCAGCCTCGACCAGATCGACGCGGCGATGAAGCTGGGCGGCGGCTACCCGATGGGGCCCTTCGAGCTCCTCGACGTGGTCGGCCTGGACGTCTCGCTGGCCATCGAGCAGGTCCTCCACAAGGAGTTCCGCGACCCGGGCCTGGCCCCCTCCCCGCTGCTGGAGCACCTGGTGGCGGCGGGCTGCCTCGGCCGGAAGACCGGCCGCGGATTCCGTGAGTACGCCCGTCGGTAAGCCGCGGGCCCCAGAGCCGGATGCGTGGGGAGGGCTGCTCGGGTCCGCCGGACCCTCACGGCGGACTGACCCTCCCGAGCCCAGTGCGGGCTCTCCCCCGCATCCATCCCCCTCCCACCCCCCTCAGGCGCGCTCTCCTGCGCGAATGAAGTACTTTCGCTCTATGTCCCAGCCCGCCAAGACCTCGCCCCGCGCCTCCTCGTCCTCCGACGCCCCGGAGACCCCGGCCGGCACCAAGGCGGCCGCGCAGCGGCTCAAGATGCGCCGCGAGCTCGCGGCGGCCGCGATGGAGCTGTTCGCGACCAAGGGGTACGAGGCGACGACGGTCGACGAGATCGCCGCGACCGCGGGCGTGGCCCGGCGGACCTTCTTCCGGCACTTCCGGTCCAAGGAAGAGGCGATCTTCCCGGACCACGACGACACCCTGACCCGCGCCGAGGCCGTCCTCGACGTGGCCCCGGCGCACGAGCACCCGCTCGACACGGTGTGCCGGGGGATCAAGGAAGTCATGAAGATGTACGCCGCCTCGCCCGCGGTGTCGGTGGAGCGCTACCGGCTGACCCGCGAGGTGCCGGCGCTGCGGGAGCGGGAGATCGCCTCGGTGGCCCGGTACGAGCGGCTCTTCACGCGCTACCTGCTCGCCCACTTCGACGAGCAGGACCACCACGACGGCAACGACGACCCGCTGCTGGCCGAGGTGGCCGCCTCCGCGGTGGTGACCGCCCACAACCACGTGCTGCGGCGCTGGCTGCGGGCGGGCGGCCAGGGGGACGTGGAGGCCCAGCTGGACCACGCCTTCTCGATCGTGCGCAAGACCTTCGGTTCGGGGATCGGCGCGGGCCGCACCCTGACCACCGCGCCGGCCGCGCCGGCCGCGGTCCGCACCCAGGGCGAGGTGCTGGTCGCGGTGGCTCGCACCGACGCCCCGCTCGACGAGGTCATGCGGACCATCGAAGAGGCACTGCGCAACAAGTAGCGATCCTCGTCACAGAGGCCGCCCCCGTTTCGGGGGCGGCCTTCTTTGTTTGTCCGGCTTGCCCCTACTCGCGGGTAACTCTGATCGATCATCGCTCATGTGCGCAGGTCAATCGGCAAATGAGAGAAACTTTTGGCACGCGGTGCCTTGCCGGGTGACACGGGGTGCCATACGTTGAATCTGTCCGGATGTCCCCGCGGCCCTCGCCCACTCGGCTCGGAACGCGCCCCGGATGCCTGCGTCACCAGGCTCCCGCTCGCCCCACCACAGGCGCGCCAGCACCACCGCTCTGCCGAACCGACGGCACACACACCACACCCGCTCCACGCACCCGCGTACCCCTCAGCGCACCCTCATCAGCGCTAAGCCGGAGGCTCTACCGTGAAGGACATCCTGGACGCGATTCAGTCGCAGTCCGCCACCGCCGCAGACTACGCGGCCCTGCCGCTGCCCGACTCGTACCGCGCGATCACCGTGCACAAGGACGAGACGGAGATGTTCGCGGGGCTCACGACGCGCGAGAAGGACCCGCGCAAGTCGCTGCACCTCGACCAGGTCCCGGTGCCGGAACTCGGCCCGGGCGAGGCCCTGGTGGCCGTCATGGCCTCCTCGGTCAACTACAACTCCGTGTGGACCTCGATCTTCGAGCCGGTGTCCACCTTCAGCTTCCTGGAGCGCTACGGGCGCCTGTCGGAGCTCACCAAGCGCCACGACCTCCCGTACCACATCATCGGCTCCGACCTCGCGGGCGTCGTGCTGCGCACCGGCCCCGGCGTCAACGCCTGGCAGCCCGGCGACGAGGTCGTCGCGCACTGCCTGTCGGTCGAGCTGGAGTCCTCCGATGGCCACAACGACACGATGCTCGACCCCGAGCAGCGCATCTGGGGCTTCGAGACCAACTTCGGCGGCCTGGCGGAGATCGCACTCGTCAAGTCGAACCAGCTGATGCCCAAGCCGGACCACCTCAGCTGGGAGGAGGCCGCCTCCCCCGGCCTGGTCAACTCCACCGCCTACCGCCAGCTGGTCTCCCGCAACGGCGCCGGCATGAAGCAGGGCGACAACGTCCTGATCTGGGGCGCGAGCGGCGGCCTCGGCTCCTACGCCACCCAGTTCGCGCTGGCCGGCGGCGCCAACCCGATCTGTGTCGTCTCCAGCGCGCAGAAGGCGGACATCTGCCGCGCGATGGGCGCGACCGCGATCATCGACCGCAGCGCCGAGGGCTACAAGTTCTGGAAGGACGAGCACACCCAGGACCCCAAGGAGTGGAAGCGCCTCGGCAAGCGCATCCGCGAGCTGACCGGCGGCGAGGACGTGGACATCGTCTTCGAGCACCCGGGCCGCGAGACCTTCGGCGCCTCCGTGTACGTCACCCGCAAGGGCGGCACCATCGTCACCTGCGCCTCGACCTCGGGCTACAACCACGAGTACGACAACCGCTACCTGTGGATGTCCCTGAAGAAGATCGTGGGCTCGCACTTCGCGAACTACCGCGAGGCGTGGGAGGCCAACCGCCTGGTGGCCAAGGGCAAGATCCACCCCACCCTCTCGAAGGTCTACTCCCTGGAGGAGACCGGCCAGGCCGCGTACGACGTCCACCGCAACCTCCACCAGGGCAAGGTCGGCGTCCTCGCGCTGGCCCCCGAGGAGGGCCTGGGCGTCCGCGACCACGAGATGCGCGCCACGCACCTCGACGCGATCAACCGCTTCCGCAACGTCTGAATCGTCTGAGACCGTTCAAAGGCCAAAGGGACAGCCTGAGATGACAGAGCGCCAGAAAGACCGTCCGTGGCTCATGCGGACGTACGCCGGCCACTCCACGGCCGAGGCGTCCAACGAGCTGTACCGCCGCAACCTCGCCAAGGGCCAGACCGGCCTGTCGGTCGCCTTCGACCTGCCGACGCAGACCGGCTACGACCCGGACCACGTCCTCGCCCGCGGCGAGGTGGGCCGGGTCGGGGTCCCGGTCTCCCATCTGGGCGACATGCGGCGGCTGTTCCAGGACATCCCCCTGGAGCAGATGAACACCTCGATGACGATCAACGCCACCGCCATGTGGCTGCTGGCGCTCTACCAGGTGGCCGCCGAGGAGCAGGGTGCGGACATCTCGCAGCTCCAGGGCACCACTCAGAACGACATCGTCAAGGAGTACCTCTCGCGCGGGACGCACGTCTTCCCGCCGGGACCCTCGCTCCGCCTGACGACGGACATGATCGCGTACACGGTCAACCACATCCCGAAGTGGAACCCGATCAACATCTGCTCGTACCACCTCCAGGAGGCGGGGGCCACCCCGGTCCAGGAGATCTCGTACGCGATGTCCACCGCGATCGCCGTGCTGGACTCGGTGCGCGACTCGGGCCAGGTGCCCGAGGAGCGCTTCGGCGAGGTGGTCGCCCGTATCTCCTTCTTCGTGAACGCGGGCGTCCGCTTCATCGAGGAGATGTGCAAGATGCGCGCCTTCGGCCGCATCTGGGACAAGGTCACCCGCGAGCGGTACGGCATCGAGAACGACAAGCAGCGCCGCTTCCGCTACGGCGTGCAGGTCAACTCCCTCGGCCTGACCGAGGCGCAGCCGGAGAACAACGTCCAGCGCATCGTCCTGGAGATGCTGGCGGTCACCCTCTCCAAGGACGCCCGCGCCCGCGCCGTGCAGCTGCCGGCCTGGAACGAGGCGCTGGGCCTGCCCCGGCCCTGGGACCAGCAGTGGTCACTGCGCATCCAGCAGGTGCTCGCGCTCGAGAGCGACCTGCTGGAGTACGACGACATCTTCGCGGGCTCGCACGTGATCGAGGCCAAGGTCGAGTCCCTGGTCGCCGAGTGCCTCGCCGAGATCGACCGGATCCAGGAGATGGGCGGCGCGATGGCGGCCGTCGAGTCCGGCTACCTCAAGTCCCAGCTGGTCTCCTCGCACGCCGAGCGGCGGGCCCGGATCGAATCCGGCGAGGACAAGATCGTCGGCGTCAACTGCTTCCAGCAGACCGAGGAGAACCCGCTCACCGCCGACCTGGACGGCGCGATCATGACGGTGGACGGGGCGGTGGAAGCGCTGACCGTGGAGCGCATCGGCCGCTGGCGCGCCGAGCGCGAAGAGTCCTCGGACCGGCAGGGCAACGGCGATCCCTTCGTCTTCCCCACCGCCCGGCAGGCCCTGGACCGTCTCAAGGAGGCGGCGGCCGGCACCGAGAACCTGATGGAGGCCACCCTGGAGTGCGCCCGCGCCGGCGTCACCACCGGCGAGTGGGCGACCGCGCTCCGCGAGGTCTTCGGCGAGTTCCGCGCCCCGACCGGGGTCTCCTCCGCCCCGGTGGCCGTCACCGCCGAGCCCGGTACGCCGATGCACGAGGTCCGCGAGAAGGTCGCCCGTACGGCCGACGAGCTCGGCTCGGGCCGGCTGCGCCTGCTGGTCGGCAAGCCCGGCCTGGACGGGCACTCCAACGGCGCAGAGCAGATCGCCGTACGGGCCCGAGACGCGGGCTTCGAGGTGGTCTACCAGGGCATCCGGCTGACTCCGGAGGAGATCTCGTCGGCGGCGCTGGCCGAGGACGTGCACTGCGTGGGACTGTCCATCCTGTCCGGTTCGCACAGTGCGCTCGTCCCGGATGTCCTGGAACGCCTCCGTGCGGCGGGGGCGGGTGACATTCCCGTCATCGTCGGCGGCATCATTCCGAACGCGGACGCCGTCACACTCAAGGCGGCCGGAGTCGCCGCCGTCTTCACCCCCAAGGACTTCGGCATCACCGAGATCATCGGCCGTATCGTCGACGAGATCCGCAAAGCGAACAAGCTCCACCCCCTTCACGACACCGCAAACCTTGCAAGCACGGAGGTCCCCGCATGACCACGCCCGTCCACCCGGTCAACCGTCTTCGCCCGCGTCGCTCCTGCCTCGCGGTGCCGGGTTCCAACCCGCGCTTCCTGGAGAAGGCCCAGGGCCTGCCGGCCGACCAGGTCTTCCTCGACCTGGAGGACGCCTGCGCGCCGCTCGCCAAGGAAGGCGCCCGCCACACCATCGTGGACGCGCTGAACAACGGCGACTGGACCGGCAAGACCCGCGTGGTGCGCGTCAACGACTGGACCACCCACTGGACGTACCGCGACGTCATCACGGTCGTCGAGGGCGCCGGCCAGAACCTCGACTGCATCATGCTGCCGAAGGTCCAGGACGCCCAGCAGGTCGTGGCCCTGGACCTCCTCCTGACCCAGATCGAGAAGACCATGGGCTTCGAGGTCGGCAAGATCGGCATCGAGGCGCAGATCGAGAACGCCAAGGGCCTGGTGAACGTCGACGAGATCGCCGCCGCCTCGCCCCGCCTGGAGACGATCATCTTCGGGCCGGCCGACTTCATGGCCTCGATCAACATGAAGACGCTGGTCGTGGGCATGCAGCCGCCCGGCTACGGCGCGGACGCCTACCACTACATCCTGATGCGGATCCTGATGGCGGCCCGTACGCACAACCTCCAGGCCATCGACGGCCCCTTCCTCCAGATCCGCGACGTGGACGCGTACCGCGAGGTGGCCGGCCGCGCCGCCGCCCTCGGCTTCGACGGCAAGTGGGTCCTGCACCCCGGCCAGGTCGACGCGGCCAACGAGGTCTTCTCCCCCTCCCAGGAGGACTACGACCACGCCGAGCTCATCCTCGACGCGTACGACTGGTGCACCTCGGAGGCCGGCGGCAAGAAGGGCTCCGCAATGCTCGGCGACGAGATGATCGACGAGGCCAGCCGCAAGATGGCCCTGGTCATCGCGGGCAAGGGCCGCGCCGCGGGCATGGAGCGCACCACCAAGTTCGAAATCCCGGAGGCCTGATCCCGATGCAGTTCGGACGCACGTACGAAGAGTTCGAGGTCGGCGCGGTCTACAAGCACTGGCCCGGGAAGACGGTCACGGAGTACGACGACCACCTCTTCTGTCTGCTGACCATGAACCACCACCCGCTGCACATGGACAGCAACTACGCCGAGAACACGACCGACTTCGGCAAGAACGTGGTCGTGGGCAACTACATCTACTCGCTGCTGCTGGGCATGTCCGTCCCGGACGTCTCCGGGAAGGCCATCGCCAACCTGGAGATCGAGTCCCTGCGGCACGTGGCGCCCACCTTCCACGGCGACACCCTCTACGGCGAGACCACGGTCCTCGACAAGACCCCGTCGAAGTCGAAGAACGACCGCGGGATCGTGTACGTGGAGACCAAGGGCTACAAGCAGGACGGCACCCTCGTCTGCGTCTTCCGGCGCAAGGTGATGGTCCCGACCGAGACGTACATCAAGGAGCGCGGCGGCGAGCAGCCCGGCCGGCCCACGCTGAAGGAACAGGGGAAGTAGCCATGGCCCGACTCGCCCAGACCGCCGGGCTCAACGAAGTCCAGCGGGAGATCCTCAAGACCGTCCGGGAGTTCGTCGACAAGGAGATCATCCCGGTCGCGACCCAGCTGGAGCACCGCGACGAGTACCCGCAGGAGATCGTCGACGGGCTCAAGGAGCTCGGCCTCTTCGGGCTGATGATCCCGGAGGAGTACGGCGGCCTGGGTGAGTCGCTGCTCACCTACGCGCTGTGCGTCGAGGAGATAGCGCGTGGCTGGATGTCCGTCTCGGGCATCATCAACACCCACTTCATCGTGGCGTACATGCTCAAGCAGCACGGAACGCAGGAGCAGAAGGACTACTTCCTCCCGCGCATGGCGCTGGGCGAGGTGCGCGGCGCGTTCTCGATGTCCGAGCCGGGTCTGGGCTCCGACGTGTCGGCCATCACGTCCAAGGCGGTGAAGGACGGGGACGAGTACGTCCTGAACGGCCAGAAGATGTGGCTGACCAACGGCGGCACCTCCACCCTGGTGGCCGTCCTCGTCCGCAGTGACGAAGGACACCCGGAGGGCACGGCCCCGCACAAGTCGATGACGACCTTCCTCGTCGAGAAGGAGCCGGGCTTCGGTGAGGTCCGTCCGGGCCTTACGATCCCGGGCAAGATCGACAAGATGGGCTACAAGGGCGTCGACACGACCGAGCTGATCATGGACGGACTGCGCATTCCGGCCGATCGGGTGCTCGGCGGCCAGACAGGCCGAGGGTTTTACCAAATGATGGACGGGGTCGAGGTCGGCCGCGTCAACGTGGCGGCCCGTGGCTGCGGCGTCGCACAGCGTGCCTTTGAGCTGGGTGTCTCTTATGCCCAGCAACGTCACACTTTCGGCAAGGCCATCGCCGAGCACCAGGCGATCCAGTTCAAGCTGGCCGAAATGGCTACCAAGGTCGAAGCGGCCCATGCGATGATGGTCAATGCAGCACGCAAAAAGGACTCC
Source organism: Streptomyces sp. NPDC060031 (assembly GCF_042736805.1). Taxonomy (NCBI): domain Bacteria; kingdom Bacillati; phylum Actinomycetota; class Actinomycetes; order Kitasatosporales; family Streptomycetaceae; genus Streptomyces; species Streptomyces sp. NPDC060031. Next base: position 26,874 of record NZ_JBHWVM010000031.1, on the reverse strand, counting down.
GGGGAACGAAACGACCTCGAAGCAGGGATGGCGAAGTACCTCGCCTCCGAGTACTGCAAGGAGGTGGTGGAGGACGCCTTCCGTATCCACGGTGGCTACGGCTTCTCGAAGGAGTACGAGATCGAGCGCCTCTACCGGGAGGCCCCGATGCTGCTGATCGGTGAAGGTACCGCCGAGATCCAGAAAATGATCATTGGGCGACGCTTGCTCGAGGAGTACCGTCTCCAGGGCTGAAAGTCCCTTTTGCGGCGAATCCTCCAGTGATTTTCCGCAAAAGAGTGACTAGCAGTCACTGGTCGGAGGTCATCGACTCGGCTTCTGGCTTGCCCAGTTGTTGCGCGCAACCGATAGCATTCCAGTAAAGCCGCCGTCCCGTCCCCCCGTTTACGGCGCGGCATCACCCGCTACGAAGGTCATCCATGCCCCACAGCCAAACCTCTGCACCTCGCGACAGCCTCCTTGGCGTACGCCTCGCGCGCGGAGCATCGCCGTGGCTCCTGCCGACCGTCGCCACCGCGGCGCTCAGCCTCACCCGGGCCCGCAAGTCCGGACGCTGGGCCGCGGCGGCCGTGCCCGCCACCGCGCTCGCGGCGGGCATGCTGTGGTTCTTCCGCGACCCCGAGCGCGAGATCGCTCAGGGCCGTGTCATCTCGCCCGCCGACGGAGTGGTGCAGAGCATCATGCCGTGGAAGGACGGGCGGACCCGGGTCGCGATCTTCATGAGCCCGTTGAACGTCCACGTCAACCGCGCGCCCCTCGCGGGCACGGTGACGTCCGTGGAGCACATCCCCGGCGGGTTCGTCCCGGCGTTCAACAAGGAGAGCGAGAACAACGAGCGCGTCGTCTGGCACTTCGACACCGAGCTCGGCGACATCGAGATGGTGCAGATCGCCGGCGCCGTGGCGCGCCGGATCGTCCCGTACCTGCCGGCCGGCACCAAGGTGGAGCAGGGCGAACGCATCGGTCTGATCCGATTCGGCTCGCGCGTCGACATCTACCTCCCGGAGGGCGTCGAGGTCGCGGTCGAGGTCGGTCAGGCCACCACCGCGGGGGTGACCCGAATTGACCGTGACTGACCCTGAGACTCCCGCAGCGGGCTGGGTGCCCGAGGCATCGCAGGAGGAGTCCGCCGAGGACGACATGCCGCTGTCACTGCGGCTGTCGATAGCGGACACCCTCACGCTCGGCAACGCGACGTGCGGATTCATGGCGGTGTACTTCACCACCACCGGGATCCTCATCCCGCACCTCACCGGCAGCGGCGAGTCGGGCATGGCCCGCAGCAGCGCCGCGACGGCCGTGATACTGATGCTGCTCGCCGCGGTCTTCGACCTCTTCGACGGCATCGTGGCCCGCAAGCTGCGCAGCTCGCCGATGGGCGCGGAGCTGGACAACCTGTCCGACCTGATCAGCTTCGGGCTCGCCCCGGCGTACTTCGTGCTCGTCTACGGCATGGTCGCCGTGGACGCGCACCAGAAGATGTCGGCGCTGGCGGCGATCGTGGTGCTGCTCGCGGTCGTGCTCAGGCTGGCGAGATTCAGCTGCGTGACGATGAAGGACGGCATGTTCCAGGGCATGCCGAGCCCCTTCGGCGCGCTGACGGTCGTCTCGATCGTGCTGCTGGAGCTGCCGTTCGTCCCGACGCTGCTGGCGATCATCGGGGTGGCGTGGCTGATGGTGAGCCGGGTCGAGTACCCCAAGCCGCGGGGTGTCCTCGCGGTGGCGATGCTGAGCTGGATCGTCGGGGCGATGGGGCTGCTGGCGGCCTGGGCGTTCGACGCGCCCGGTGGTCAGCTGCTGCTCCAGACGGGCTGTGCGCTACAGATCGCTCTGGCGGCGACGATTCCGCTGTTCGCCACGACGCGCCGGGCGAACACGTTCCGCCACAACCGTCGTGAGGCGCGGGCCACGCAGGTCCCGTAGCCCTAGCCGTAGCCGTAGCCGTATTACGAAGGGCCCCCGCCGCCGCTCAGGCGCGGGGGCCCTTTCGCGTCCGCGGGGCCATTCGGTCGTGCCGGGCCTCCTGGGGCTCCGCCCAGACCCGAGCCTCGAACGCCGGCGGGGCGGGATCTCGGCTGACGCCGCGCCGCCTCGCAGGTCCCCCGGCGGTAGCCTTGATGTCGGAAAACCGCCAGCCCGGGGGCACGGCGGCCGGGATGCTGGAGCCATGTACACCGACACCGATCGCTGCGTCAGAGCCGTGCAGTCGAAGGACGCCCGCTTCGACGGGTGGTTCTTCACCGCCGTGCTGACCACGCGGATCTACTGCCGGCCCAGCTGCCCCGCCGTACCGCCCAAGGTCGAGAACATGACCTTCCTGCCCAGCGCCGCCGCCTGTCAGCAGGCCGGGTTCCGGGCCTGCAAACGGTGCCGGCCCGACACCAGTCCCGGTTCGCCCGAGTGGAACGCACGGGCCGACGCCGTGGCACGCGCCATGCGGCTCATCCAGGACGGCGTCGTCGACCGCGAGGGCGTACCCGGGCTGGCCGCCCGGCTCGGGTACTCCACCCGCCAGGTGGAGCGGCAGCTCAACGCGGAGCTCGGAGCCGGCCCCCTCGCCCTCGCCCGGGCGCAGCGCGCGCAGACCGCCCGGCTGCTCATCGAGACCTCCGAGCTGCCCATGGGCGACGTGGCCTTCGCCGCCGGGTTCTCCTCCATCCGCACCTTCAACGACACCGTCCGCGAGGTCTTCGCCCTCGCCCCCGGCGAGCTCCGGCAACGGGCCGAGAAGGCGGGCCGCCACCACCCCAAGGTCCCCGGAACGATCGCGCTCCGGCTGCCCTACCGGGCCCCGCTCAACCCCGACAACCTCTTCGGGCACCTCGCCGCCACGGCCGTGCCCGGCGTCGAGGAGTGGCGGGCCGGGGCGTACCGCCGGACGCTGAGGCTCCCGTACGGCACCGGCGTCGTCTCGCTCACGCCGCAGCCCGACCACATCGGCTGCCAGCTCGCGCTGACCGATCTGCGGGACCTCACCATCGCCATCAGCCGCTGCCGCTGGATGCTCGACCTCGACGCCGACCCCGAGGCGGTCGACGAGCAGCTGCGCAGCGACCCACTGCTGGCCCCGCTCGTGAACAAGGCCCCGGGGCGCCGGGTACCCCGTACCGTCGACGCGGCGGAGTTCGCCGTACGCGCCGTCCTCGGCCAGCAGGTGTCCACCGCCGCCGCACGCACCCACGCGGCCCGGCTGGTCACGGCCCACGGCGAACCCGTCGCCGATCCGGACCCGGAGGGCGGTCTGACGCACCTGTTCCCGTCCCCGCAGGCGCTGGCCGGGCTGGACCCGCAGTCCCTGGCCCTGCCCCGCACCCGGCGGACCACCCTGACCACGCTGGTCTCGGCGCTGGCCGACGGCTCGCTCCCGCTCGGCATCGACAGCGACTGGGAGGCCGCCCGTGCGCGGCTGAACGCGCTGCCCGGCTTCGGGCCGTGGACCACCGAGGTGATCGCGATGCGGGCACTGGGCGACCCCGACGCGTTCCTGCCGTCCGATCTGGGGGTCCGGCGGGCCGCCAAGGAGCTCGGGCTGCCGTCCACGCCCGCGGCGCTGACGGCCCGGGCGGCCGGCTGGCGGCCGTGGCGCGCGTACGCCGTCCAGTACCTGTGGGCCACCGACGACCACGCCATCAACCACCTGCCCGTCTGAGAGGCGCACGAGACCATGAACAGCAGCAGCAAGCAGCACACCGTCGTCGACAGCCCCTACGGTCCGCTCACCCTGGTCGCCCACGACGGCGTCCTCAGCGGCCTGTACATGACCGGGCAGCGCCACCGCCCCGCCGAGGAGTCCTTCGGCGAGCGGGTCGCCGTCGGCGAGGCGCCGTTCCCCGAAGTGGCGCGGCAGCTGGCCGCGTACTTCGCTGGGGAGCTCACCGAGTTCGACCTGCCGGTCCGGCTGGAGGGCACCGAGTTCCAGCGCAGCGTGTGGGAGCAGCTCGTACGGATCCCGTACGGGCAGACGTGGTCGTACGGGGAGCTCGCCGCGAAGCTGGGCAAGCCGAGCGCCTCCCGCGCGGTGGGCCTGGCCAACGGGAAGAACCCGGTCGGCATCATCGTGCCGTGCCACCGGGTGATCGGGGCCTCGGGCGGCATGACCGGCTACGGCGGCGGCGTGGAGCGAAAGGTGCGGCTGCTGGCCTTCGAGGCCGTCGGGCGGCGCTGATACCCGTCAGACCACCATCAGCGGCACCAGCAGGGCGAAGGCGGCGCCGGCCTCCACGGCGTAGCCGAACAGGGACGGGTGCTGGACGGGGGCGGCGAGCAGGACCACGCTCTGCTGGGTGGCGGCCGCCGCCACCCAGTCGCCGTCGGCGCCGAGGGTGCCCTGGTACCAGCCTTCACAGGAACCGGGGCCGGTGACGGCGAGGAGGTCGTCCTCGCGGCGGTAGAAGGCCTGCCAGCCGGCCGCGGGCACGGACCAGCCGTCGAAGTCGGTGAACTGGGCCCAGCCGCCGTCGCGTATCGCGGTGTCGAACAGCCAGACCGGCACTCCGTCGGGGGTCACCTCGCCGCCGGCCTGCTGTTCGGTGGTGAAGTGGACCATCGGGAGGGCGTCGGGCCCGTCGGCGGTGCTGGGCCAGGCGTACATCGTGATCATCTGCTGAATTCTGTCCTGCTCGATGTAGGCGCCGGATAATCGGGGGGCCTGACAGGGTCCGGGTCCCGGCAGGGTCTTCCGCAGGGCCTCAGAGCCCTGCCGGGCGTCGCCCGTTCTCCAGTTCCGCCGTGCCCTCGCCGGACTGCAGGACCCGGTACGCCTCCACGGTGCGCAGGCCGAGGGAGCCGGGGAGGTAGGCGGTGAGCTCGGCCGGCTCGACGAGCCGCCACGAGATCAGCTCCTCCTCCTGGAGCTCTACGGCGGCGAGCTGCGCCGCGTCGAGTACGCCGCCGTCGTAGACGTAGGCGACCAGCGGGGGCCGGGCGGAGCCCAGCGTCCAGTCGACGGCGAGCAGCCGGCCGAGCGGTACGTCGATGCCGATCTCCTCGGCGCTCTCGCGGCGGGCGGCCGTACGCGGGGACTCGCCCTCGTCCGACTCGATGGTGCCGCCCGGCAGGGCCCAGCCCTCGCGGTAGTTGGGCTCGACGAGCAGCACCCGGCCCTCGGCGTCCCGGTAGAGGGCGGCGGCGCCGGCCAGCACCCGGGGCAGGCTCGCGATGTACGTGGCGTAGTCATCCGTGGTGGTCACGCGGCAACCCTACCCAGACGGCCGGGGCGGCCGGGGATCACGCCTCGGGCCCGCCCCCGCCGGCGCCGCCGTCCTCGCGGCCCCGGCCCTTGGACTCGGCGAGCCGACGCAGCCTGGGGTGGCGCGCCGGTCCCTGCTCGGTGACGGCGTCGCCGACCATCGCCTTGACCGCGTCCCGCATCCCGTGCAGGGCGTGGTGGCGGGCCGGGCCCGCGCCGGGGTCCTCACGCAGCTCCTTCACCAGGGCCCAGCAGAGCAGCAGCATCACGAGCACGAAGGGCAGCGCGACCAGGATGGTGGCGGTCTGGAGGGACTTCAGGCCGCCCGCGACGAGCAGGACGGCGGCCACGGCGGCCATCAGCACGCCCCAGGTGACGACGAGCCAGGTGGGCGGGTGCAGCGAGCCGCGGCTGGTGAGCGAGCCCATGACGAGGGACGCCGAGTCGGCGCTGGTGACGAAGTACGTCATCACCAGGGCCATGGCCACCCAGGAGGTGACCGTGCTGAGCGGCAGCGCGTCGAGCATCGCGAAGAGCGAGGCCTCGGTGCCGTCCTTGATCTTGGGGGCGAAGTCGACGGCGCCGGTGGAATCGAGGCGGATGGCGGTGCCGCCCATCACGCAGAACCAGACGACGGTGGCGCCGCTGGGCACCAGCAGTACGCCGATCAGGAACTCGCGGATGGTGCGGCCGTGCGAGATGCGGGCGATGAAGGTGCCGACGAACGGCGCCCAGGACAGCCACCACGCCCAGTAGAAGATCGTCCACGCGCCGAGCCACTTGCTGTCGGTGAACGCCCCGGTGCTGGTGGCCATGGGGAGCAGGTTGTGCAGGTAGCTGCCGACGCTCGCCGGGATCACGTCGAGGACGTAGACGGTCGGGCCGAGCACGAAGACGAAGAGCATCAGCACCGCGGCGAGCACGACGTTGATCGTGCTCAGCCATTTGACGCCCTTGTTCAGGCCGGAGAAGGCGGAGAGCACGAAGGCCGCCGACAGCGAGGCGATGATGACCAGCTCGACGGTGGTGGAGTCCTCGATGCCGGTGGTGATGTTCAGGCCTTTGGCGACCTGGAGCGCGCCGAGCCCGAGGCTGGTGGCCGTGCCGAAGACGGTCGCGAAGACGGCGAGCAGGTCGATGGCCTTGCCGGGCCGGCCGTTGGCCCGCTCCTCGCCCATCAGCGGGACGAAGGCGGAGCTGAGCCGGTTGCCGCGGCCCTTGCGGAAGGTCGCGTAGGCGAGGGCCAGGCCGGCGATGCCGTAGATCGCCCAGGGCGTGAGCGTCCAGTGGAAGAACGAGTAGTCCAGGGCGGCGCGCGCGGCGTCCCCGGTGCCGGGGGCCGCGCCGGAGGCGGGCGGCGGGTTCAGGTAGTGGGTCAGCGGCTCGCCCACCCCGAAGAACATCAGGCCGATGCCCATGCCCGCGCTGAACATCATCGCGATCCACGCGAGGTTGGTGAACTCCGGTTCCGAGTCGTCCGCGCCCAGGCGGATGCGGCCGAAGCGGCTGATCGCGAGCACGACGCACATGACGAGGAAGACGTCGGCGGCGATCACGAACAACCAGGCGAAGTTGTTCAGCACCCAGGCCAGGGCGGTGCTCGACGCCGTGTCGAAGGAACCCTTGGCGAGGGCCGCCCAGGCGACGACGGCCAGCACGGCGATCACTCCGATGAGGACGACGCTGAGGTCGGGAGTGCCCTCGGCGGCTCCTTCAGGCCCCCCGCCGGGGGGATCCGGACGTGCCTGTTCCAGTGAATCCGTGCCCATGCGGCCACACTATGCGGGCTTATCTCCCCATTTATGGGCATGCCGCGCCGGGTGTGACCCAGGCCACCCATGGGCATAGGAGGATCCTCCGGATAGGCTCATGGGGGCGCGACTGCACTGTTCGAAAGCAAGGGATTAGCAAGGTGACGGACGGAGCAGTAACTGAGACCGCGCGCGTGCTCATCGCCGCGGACAAATTCAAGGGCTCACTCACGGCCGTGCAGGTCGCGGAGCGGGTGACGGCCGGCCTTCGCAGGGCCGTACCGGGCGTGGAGATCGAGACCCTCCCCGTCGCGGACGGCGGTGACGGTACGGTCGCGGCCGCCGTGGCGGCCGGGTTCGAACGCCGGGAGGTACGGGTCACCGGACCCCTCGGCGAGCAGGTCACGGCCGCCTTCGCCCTGCGCGAGGGCACCGCGGTGGTCGAGATGGCGGAGGCCTCCGGGCTGCAGCTGCTGCCGGCGGGTGTCTTCGCCCCGCTGACGGCGACCACCTACGGCTCCGGCGAGCTGCTGAAGGCCGCCCTGGACGCGGGCGCGCGCTCGATCGTCTTCGGTGTGGGCGGCAGCGCCACCACCGACGGCGGCGCGGGCATGCTGGCCGCGCTGGGCGCGGTGTTCCTGGATGCGAACGGTGAACCGGTCGGTCCGGGCGGCGGCGCCCTGGCCGGGCTGGCGTCGGCCGACCTCTCCGGGATCGACCCCCGCTTCGCGGAGGTGGAGTTCGTCCTGGCGAGCGACGTGGACAACCCGCTGACGGGCCCGAAGGGCGCTCCGGCGGTCTACGGCCCTCAGAAGGGGGCGTCGCCCGAGGACGTGGCGACGCTGGACGCGGCGCTCGCGCACTTCGCGGTGGTGCTGGAGAAGTCGATCGGCGCGAAGGCGGCCGAGTGCGCGCTGGCGCCCGGCGCCGGTGGCGCGGGCGGCATCGGGTACGGGGCGCTGCTCCTCGGCGCGACGTTCCGGCCCGGCATCGAGCTGATGCTGGAGGTGCTGGGCTTCGCGCCGGCGCTGGAGCGGGCGACGCTGGTCATCACCGGTGAGGGCTCGCTGGACGAGCAGACCCTGCACGGCAAGGCCCCGGCCGGTGTCGCGGCCGCGGCCCGCGCGGCGGGCAAGGAGGTCGTCGCGGTCTGCGGCCGCCTGCTGCTGACCCAGGAGGCCCTCCAGGCCGCCGGGATCCGCCGGGCGTACCCGCTGACGGAGATCGAGCCGGACACGGCGAAGTGCATCGCCCATGCCGGCCCCCTGCTGGAGCAGGTCGCGGCGAACATCGCCGCCGACGCGCTCTGAGCCGTACGCACAGCGAGGCCCGGAACCCCCGATCGGGGTTCCGGGCGGGTGCCCCGGCGGGGGTTGGTCCGCGGCCGGGTGGTGGCGAGCACGGCCGGGTGACCAACCGCAGGGTGTGCGGCACCCGCCGTGAGCCCGGGGAGCGGTTCTGCCGGCCGGGGCGGTGCAGCCGCGGGCCGTCCGGCGGCCCGCCGCCGGGAGTGCGCCCGTCGCCGCAGCGAGAACGCCAACGGCTGGCCCAGGGCGTCGAGTTCCAGCACCTCGCGCGGTTCCGGCCGGTCCTGCCCGTAGCCGCCGATGCGGTTCTCCACCAGGTCGGCCATCCGGTCCGCGACCCGCGGGGCCCGGCGGGATCCCGGGAGCCGTCCCCCACAGGCCGTCGTCCAGGCGCAGTTCGCCGCTGTCGACGGCGGTGGGCACCAACTCCCGCAACAGCGGGTTCCCCCGGGAGCGCTCGTACAGCCGGGCGGCCGCCCGCTCGGACGCCGCGCCCAGCGCCGCGCCCAGCAGCCCGGCCGTCTCGGCCGGGGTGAACGGCGCCGGCTCCAGCCGTTCCAGGACCCGGTCCTCGCTCAGCCGCCGCAGTCCGTCGGGCATCGGGGCCCCGGCCGCCCCCATCAGGAGCACCCCGCCCGGGGTGCGCTGGCCGAAAATCCTGTCACCCGTACGGGTGCACCTTGTGACGGGTGTGCGCGAGCCGGTCGCCGCGGCCGTCCCGGCGGACCTACCCGGCCGCCCCGGCCGCCCCGGCCGCCGCCAGCAGCGCGTCCGTGGTGACCACGCGGGCGAAGCTGCCGCCCTGGAGGTTGACGGCGGTGGCGGTGGCGAGCTGGTCGGCCGTCAGGTGCAGTCCGTCCGGGCCGGCCAGGTCGAAGGTGTGGGTGGCGTCCAGGGGTACGAGGACTTCGTAGCCGAGGTTTCCGCCCATCCGGGCGGTGGTCTCCACGCACATGTTGGTCTGGATCCCCACGACCACCAGCTGGCGGACGTCCTGGGCGGTGAGCCAGTCGGCCAGGTCCGGGGTGCCGTAGAAGGCGGAGTTCACCGTCTTCGTGATCAGCAGGGACTCCCGGCCCGCCCGCTCGGCGACGAGGTCCTTGAAGGCGTGTCCCGGCTGGTCCGGGGCGAGTACGGAGCCGGGGCGCGAGGCGTGCCGCACGAGCACCACCGGGCGGCCGGTCTCCTGCCAGGCGTCCATCAGCGCGGCGATGTTCGCCTCGGCGGCCGGGTTGTTGCGCGGCCCCCAGAAGGAGGCGTCGTCGAAGCCCTTCTGCACGTCGATGACCAGCAGGGCACTGTTCGCGGCAATGTCGATCTCGGTGTTCGTCATGGCTCCATCCTCGGCGGCGGCCACGGCCCGCGACAGCGGCTCCGGGGACCCGAACCGATGGGATCCTGCCAGCTTGGCAGGGATGACGGCGCCCGTGGCAGACTCACCGCCATGCACCGCGTCGCGATCGTCGTCCAGCCCGGCATCCGCGCCTTCGACCTCGCCGTCATCACCGAGGTCTGGGGTCCCGACCGCAGCCGCCTGGGGGTGCCGCCCTTCGAGCTGCGCCGGTGCGCCCTGGACCAGGGCCCCATCCCGCTCCCCGGCGGTCTGACCCTGGTCCCCGACCGCGCGCTGGACTGGCTCGCCGAAGCCGACCTGGTCGTCGTACCGGCGCTGGCCGAGCCCTGCGACCCGTCGCCCGAGCCGCTCCTCGCCGCCCTGCGGGAGGCGCACGCCCGCGGGGTCCCGGTGGCCGCCCTGTGCGCCGGGGCGTTCATCCTCGCCGAGGCCGGGCTGCTGGAGGGCCGCCGGGCGGTGACCCACTGGTGGCTGGCCCCGCAGCTCGCCGCGCGCCACCCCGGAATCCTGGTCGAGGAGGACCTCCTCTACGTGGCCGACTCCGGGCTGTGGACCTCCGCCGGGGTCGCCTCCGGGATCGACCTGTGCCTCCACCTGGTCCGCGAGGCCCACGGCGCCGAGGCCGCCGCCGCCATCGCCCGTTCGATGGTGACGGGCCCCTTCCGCACCGGCGACCACGCCCAGTACCTGGACCGCCCGACGCCCGCCGCCGACCGGACGGCCGAAGCGCTGGCCGCCGTACGGGAGCGGGCCCTGCGCCGGCTGCACGAGCCGCCTGACGTGGCCACCCTGGCCCGCTGGGCCGGCATGTCGCCGCGCACCTTCGCCCGGCACTTCGTCGCGGCCACCGGCACCACCCCGCACAAATGGCTGCTCGGCCACCGCCTCGACGAGGCCCGCAAACTCCTGGAGCGCACCGACCACCCCGTCCCCGAGGTGGCCCGGCGGGCCGGATTCGCCAGCGAGGTCACCTTCCGCCAGCACTTCACCTCGTACGTCGGCGTCAGCCCGCGCGCCTACCGGGCGGCCGCCGCCCCCCGCAACCGGGACGACAGTGTTAGAAAGGGCTCATGACCGGACGCTTTGGCCGACCCAGGGGCAAGCCCCTGGGTGCCCGCAGCGTCGCCGGTCAGGTCTTCGCCCTCCAGGCCGTGCTCGTGCTGCTGCTGATCACGGCTGCGGCCCTGGCCCTGGTGTTCCAGTCCCGCTACGACAGCGAGCGCGACGCCCGCCACCGCTCGCTCGCGGCCGCGGAGGCCTTCGCGCACGCGCCGGGCCTCCCGGCCTCTTTGAAGTCCCCCGACCCCGGCGCCGAGCTCCAGCCGCTGGCCGAGGGCGCCCGGAGGGCCTCCGGGGTGGACTTCATCGCCGTCCTGAGCACCGACGGCGTCCGGTACACCGATTCCCGCCCCGAGCTGATCGGCAAGCGCGCCACCGGCGACCTCTCGCGCGCCAGGGCCGGCCAGGCCTTCACCGAGACCTTCACGGGGCAGCCCAGCGACGTGGTCCGCTCCGTCGTGCCCGTACAGGACTCCACGGGCGCCGTCGTCGGACTGGTCTCCACCGGCATCGACGTCGCCGACGTGGGCGACGCGGTCGAGGGCCAGCTCCCCCTGCTCCTCGGCGCCGCGGTCGGCGCCCTGCTGCTCGGCACCGGCGGCGCCGCGCTGGTCAGCCGCCGGCTGCGGCGCCAGACCCGCGGTCTCGGCGAGGACGAGATGACCCGGATGAACGAGCACCACGAGGCCGTTCTGCACGCGGTCCGCGAGGGTGTGCTCATCATCGGCTCCGACGGCCGGCTCGTCCTCGCCAATGACGAGGCCCGCCGCCTCCTGGACCTGCCGCCCGATGCCGAGCAGCGGCACGTAGGCGATCTGGGCCTCGACCCGCGCACCGCCGCCCTGCTCTCCTCCGGGCGGGTCGCGACCGACGAGGTCCACCTGGCGGGCGACCGGCTGCTCGCCGTCAACGTGCGGCCGACCAAGACCTACGCGGGCCGGCCCTCGGGCACCGTCATGACGCTGCGCGACTCCACCGAGCTCGCCGCGCTGTCGGGCCGGGCCGAGGTCGCCCGCAGCCGCCTGCAGCTGCTCTACGACGCGGGCGTGCGGATCGGCACCACCCTGGACGTGGTGCGCACCGCCGAGGAGCTGTCGGAGGTGGCGGTCCCGCGCTTCGCCGACTTCGTCACCGTCGAGCTGCTGGAGCCGGTGCTGCGCGGCGAGGAGCCCTCGGTCGTGTCCGGCGCGTACACCGAGATGCGCCGGGCGGCCATGAGCGGGATCCGCACCGACCAGCCGCTGCAGCCGGTCGGCGACATCATCCGGTTCATCGTGCCGACGGCGCCGATGGCGGCCGCGCTGGACGCCGGGCGGGCGGTGCTCGCCGCGGATCTGAACGCCGCCTTCGGCTGGCGGGCGCAGGACAACGAGGGGACCCGGGTGGCCCTGGATTACGGGCTGCACTCGCTGATCTCCGTACCGCTCCAGGCCCGTGGCGTGGTCCTGGGCATGGCGAACTTCTGGCGGGCGGACACCCCCGAGGCCTTCGGCGAGGAGGACCTGTCCTTCGCCGAGGAGCTGGCGACACGGGCCGCCGTCTCCATCGACAACGCCCGCCGCTTCACCCGCGAGCACGCGGTGGCCGTGACCCTCCAGCGCAGCCTGCTGCCGCGGGTGCTGCCCGACCTGAGCGCCGTGGACGTCGCCTTCCGCTATCTGCCCGCGAAGGCCGGGGTGGGCGGCGACTGGTTCGACGTGATCCCGCTGCCGGGCGCGCGGGTCGCCCTGGTCGTCGGCGACGTCGTCGGTCACGGCGTGCACGCGGCGGCCACGATGGGCCGGCTGCGGACGGCCGTGCACAACTTCTCCACCCTGGACCTGCCGCCCGACGAGCTGCTGGGACACCTGGACGAGCTGATCAACCGGATCGACCAGGACGAGTCCGGCGCCGACCCGGACACCGGGGCGGGCGGGCCCGGAGCCTCCGAGTCCGCCGGCGTCACCGGCGCCACCTGCCTGTACGCGGTCTACGACCCCGTCTCCGGGCGCTGCTCGATGGCCAGCGCCGGACACCCCGGACCCGCGCTGGTCGGCCCCGACGGGCGCGTGGAGTACCCCGAGCTGCCGGTGGGGCTGCCGCTGGGCGTCGGCGGCATGCCCTTCGAGGCCGCCGAGCTGCACCTGCCGGAGGCGAGCCGGCTCGTCCTGTTCACCGACGGCCTGCTCGAAGACCGCGACCGGGACTTCGACACCGGCCTGGAGATGCTGAGCGACACCCTGTCCAGACCGGGCCGCAGCCCGGAGCAGGCCTGCGCCGACGTCCTGGCCGCTCTGCTGTTCCCGTCGCCGAGCGATGACATCGCGCTGCTGATCGCCGACACCCGCCGCCTGGACCGGGGCCACATCGCCGAATGGGACGTGCCCGCCGATCCGGCGGCCGTCTCGCGGGTGCGGGGCGCCGGCGCGGCACAGCTGGCCGACTGGGGGCTGGGGAACATCTCCTTCACCGCCGAGCTCATCCTCAGCGAGCTGATCACCAACGCCATCCGGTACGGGACCGCGCCCATCCGGGTCCGGCTGCTGCGCGACCGCAGCCTGATCTGCGAGGTCTCCGACGGCAGCAGCACCTCGCCGCACCTGCGGTACGCGGCCACCACCGACGAGGGAGGGCGCGGACTGTTCCTGGTCGCGCAGTACGCCGAACGGTGGGGCACCCGCTACACCGAGCGCGGCAAGGTGATCTGGGCCGAGCTTGCGCTGACCGGCGGCGAGGAGCCGTCGGAGACCGTGCCGGACCTGGACGCGCTGGAGGACCTGGCCTGGTGATACGCCCTGGCCCCCGGGGCCCGAGGGCGGCGTCTACGGCGTCTGCGGCGCCACCGTGCGGGCCAGCAGCACCGCCACGTCGTCCTGGGGATCACCCGGCAGCAGCCGGGCCAGGATGCCGTCGCACAGCCTCTCCAGCGGCTGCCCGGCCCCCCGCAGCGCCCCGGCCAGCTCGGCCATGCCCTGGTCCAGGTCCCGGTCGCGGGCCTCGATCAGGCCGTCGGTGTAGAGCACGAGCAGGCTCCCCGGCGGCAGCTGTACCTCCTCGGTACGGAAATCGTGTCCGCCGGTGCCGAGCGGGGTCCCGGGCGGCCCGTCGAGGAAGGTGATCGACCCGTCGGCGCCCACGACGGCCGGCGGCGGGTGCCCCGCGCGGGCGATCACGCAGCTGCCCGTCGCCGGGTCGTGGACGGCGTACACGCAGGTCGCCATCTCGTCCTCGCCCAGGTCGGCCACCACCGCGTCCAGCGAGCGCAGCATCCGCGCCGGGGGCACGTCGTGCCGCGCGAGGGTCCGTACGGCCGTGCGCAGCTGCCCCATGACGGCGGCCGCGTGGATCCCGTGCCCCATCACGTCCCCGATGACCAGGCCGGTCCGGCCGCCGGACAGCTGGATGGCGTCGAACCAGTCGCCGCCCACGTCGTGGTCGCTGGCGGGCAGGTAGCGGCCGGTCAGCTCCAGTCCGGCGACCTCGGGCAGCTCGCTGTTGGTGAGGCTGCGCTGCAGGGTCAGCGCCGCCGCGCGCTGGGTGGTGTACAACCGGGCGTTGTCGATGTTGAGCGCCGCCCGGGCGGCCAGTTCGTCCACGAGGACGCAGTCCTGCTCGTCGAAGGGCTCGCGCCCCTTCACCCGGGTCACCACGACCGCGCCGAGCACCCGGCCGCGCGCGACGAGCGGGACCATGCGGGCGGAGCCGAGGGTGGCGAGGTAGGCGCGCAGCGCCTCGGCGCTCGCCCCCGGCTCCGTGATCAGCGCCGGGATGTCGGACACGTACAGGTTCAGGGGCCGCCCGTCGGCGATGACCCGCTCGTAGACGGTGCCCTCGGGGATCTGGAAGGTCTGTCCCGCGACCAGTTTGGCGGTGGGCGCCCCCGGGTCCGGGAAGACGGCCGCGAGGCGCCGCAGCACCCCGCGCGTGGAGGCTCCGGCGTCGTCGGGTTCCAGCACCGCCGCGAGCAGCTGTACGTCGGCCGAGTCCGCGAGCTGCGGTACCAGCACCTCCACGATCTCCTGGGCGGTCTGCCGCAGGTCCAGGGTCGTACCGATCCGGGTGCCGGCCTCGGCGAGCAGGGCGAAGCGGCGCCGGGCCCGCTCGGCCTCGGCCTGCGCCCGCTGCCCGTCGGTGATGTCGATGAGGGAGGCGATCAGGCCGAGCGGCCGGCCGGAGCCGTCGAGCAGCGGGGCGTATGAGCAGGACCAGGTCCGGTCGTTCTCCGGGTCGGAGGCGGTCCGCCCGGTGCGGCGGACGTCGACGACGGCGGTGCCCCGGTCCAGGACCTGCTGCATCAAACGCTCCAGCGCGTCGGCATTGACCCCGGGCACGACCTCGGTGAGCCGTTTGCCGATGTGCTCGGCGGCGCTGACGCCGTTCATCCGGGCCAGTGCGTCGTTGACGCGCAGGAAGCGCAGGTCGGGGCCGAGGGTGCCGAGGCCGATGGGCGACTGCGTGAAGAGGCTCTGGAGCGCGGCGAGGGAGTCCCGCATGCGCAGGACCTCGGAGGTCTCCACGGCGATCAGCAAGGCGCCCGTGCGCCCCTGGGGGTCGGCGGCCGGGACGATCCACATCTCCATCGGGAGGGTGTGGCCGTCGCGGTGCCGTACGGGCAGGGTGCCGACGACGGTCTCGCCGGCCTGGACGCGGCGGGTCAGGTCGTCGGCGAGCTCGCGGTTGGCGCCGGGGACGAGCACGGAGGTGCCGGGGCGGCCGAGGATGTCCTCGGGCCGGTGTCCGAGCAGGTCCTGGGCAGCCAGCGACCACTCCACGACGCGGCCTTCGGCGTCCTCCCGCCACAGGGCGATCGGCAGCAGCTCGCGGAGCACGCCCGCGTACCCGACAGCCGCCATCGGCTGATCCGGTACCTCGCTCGTCTCCTGGTAAGTGTCCAACGCACGACCTCACCCCGGGGGGCTGATTCCTACCGATTCACCCTAGCCGAGGGCTCGGCGCAGGGCGCTGCGTCGGGCTGCCGGCGTCTCCCCTCCGCGGCCTGGGGTAGAGCCAGGGCAGGATCCAGCTGGTCCAGGCGAGGACGGCGTACAGGACCAGGGCTCCCCACCAGCCGCTGGGCTCGCCGCCCAGGTACTGGAGGACTCCGACGACGAGGCCGGCGATGAGGCCGGCGGCCAGGAACGCGCAGAGCACCTGCCACCAGCGGTTCGAGCCGAGGTAGAGCAGGGCCGCGGCGGCGATCGCGAAGGCGGCCGCGACGACCAGGGTGCGTTCCCAGGAGCTGGTGTCGTCGTCCGTCGGGTGCAGTCCGCGCAGCTGCCAGAGGGCGACGGGCGGACCGAGCACGAGGAGGTACAGCGGCACTCTCAGCCAGCCGAGGCGGCTCTGCTGCCGGATGCCCGCTCCCAGGGCGATCATGGCGTAGCAGCACAGGGGGATGTGGGCGAGCAGCGAGGACCAGTGGTCGCTGGCGAAGGCGACCCCGATCCACATCAGCACGAACGCGATCAGGGCCGTCGCGGGCGCCAGGAGGGCGGCCAGCGTCGGAAGCCAGAACAGCGGCGCCACCGCGTCCATCAGCACCCGTACCGGGCGGGCCCAGAGCCGTCCGGAGGGCTGGATCGCGGGCCAGGCGACCAGTCCCGTACGGAGGGCCGCGCGGCGCGGATCGGGGGCGCGGACCAGTTGGTTGACGCCTTCGGCGCCGATCTGGGCGAAGGACTCCACGGCCCCGTCGAAGACTTCGGGTGCGTTCAGGTCCAGGTTCGGCGTCCGCGCGGGGATCTCCTGGGGCCGGTTCCCGGACACGATGCCGTCCTTGTGCATCGCGGCGATCAGCGGGAGTTCCTCGTCGAGGATCTCGCGCTGGCGCACGGCGGTGAGTACGTACCGCACCCGGTCCCAGCGGTCCCGGTTCGGCTCGTTCTCCAGGTCCTGGTTCCAGTACTCGGTGAAGCGCGGTCCGAGGTGCATCTCGGCGGCGACCAGCTGCCCGAGCGCCGGATGGCCCCTGACGTGCCCGAACTTGGCGGACAGGCGTTCGTCGGTGGCGGCCACGGCGACGAGGGAAGCGGCCGCGTCGAGCCGGCCCCAGGTCCAGTCTCCGAGCCGCCAGCGGACACTGAGGAAGGCGGCGAAGTTGCTCAGCTGGTTGCCGCTGAGCTTGGCCTCGACCATCGCCTCCGGGGTGCGCCCCCTGCCCAGCACCCGGTCGGTGGCCCAACTGCCGTTGGCGGCGGAAACGGTGTGGAACTTGATGTCGGTGGCCTCGGCCAGCGGGTCGGGGCGCAGCGGGCCGAGCAGCACCTCGGCGGCGACCAGCGCCTCGAGCATCGCGGCCTTGCCGAGGAGCGCGGCCTCGCCCAGGGCCGTGTAGCCGGCCGGGGGCGGCTGCAGGACCCGCCCGATGTGGCGGCCGAGTACGGCGAGCCGGTCCCAGAGGTCCGCGTAGAGGGGTTCGGACGCGTCGACGGCGGTGGACGGCCAGGGCGGTTGGGCGACCTCGGCGGCGAGGTCCACCGACCAGCGGTGCCAGGCGGTCACCTCCGCCCCGGCGGGGGGTACCGCGGGCAGGGCGTCGCGCAGGCGGCCGTTGGCCGTGGCGAGCGGGCGGACGGCGTCGGTGGGGATGCCGCCGTCGGCGAGCGAGGTGCGGTACGCGTCGAGGAGCATCCGGTCCCGGGCGGCGATGAGGGTGGAGACGGCGAGCCGGCAGGCGTACAGCAGTTCCCGGCAGTCCGCTACGAGTTGTGCGTTGTCGTGGGCCGCGCGGCTGTCCTCGTAGGCCCACAGCCAGTCCATCAGCAGCCGTACCGCGCGGGCCAGGGCCAGCGGCGAGCTCTTCGGGGTGGGCGCCAGCCGCTCGGCGCAGTCGCGGAGCTGCGCGAAGAGGGCCGAGGCCTCCCCGCGGCCCTCGTCGAGCGGCTCGAGCGGGCCGGGGCCGGAGGGCAGCGGGAGCGGGTCGGGGCCGGTGACGTCCGCCGGGTCGGCCAGCAGCCGGATGAGCCGCGTGGCTTCCGCCAGGCCGACGGTCCGGGAGTACCGGACGGTCCGGGGGTACGGGTCCTCGCGGTCCCGCGCCGTGCCCCGCAGGGTGGCGAACTTCGAGGGCAGTACGCCGCTGATGCCCTGTTTGAGCTGGGTGGCGGCGTCGGCGTCGCGCAGTTCGAGGGCGTCGTCGCGCAGGGACTCCGAACCCGACTTCACGGCCAGGGACTTCGTGGCGATGCCCACGAGCCGGGTGACGCGGCGCCTGCCGATGGGCTCGGGCTCGGGTTCGGGCTGCAGGGGCGGCACGGGCTGGAGGAACAGCAGCCACCGGTCGACCTTGCGGATCACCGGGACCCCGGCGATGGCGCGGACCGCCCAGGCCACCGGGATGTTGTCGAGCAGCCCGCCGTCGATGAACTCGGCGCAGCCGTCCTGGTTCTCGTCCGGGTAGCCGGTCTCGCTGCTCACCCCGCGCATGTTCACCCGCGGCGGGTCCTCCACCGGCTGCGGAGTCTCGTTCCCGACGAACAGGCGGCCGGGTTCGAAGGCTCCGGGGAAGGAGGACGTGGTGCGTGCCGCGTAGGCGAGCCGGTCCAGGGCGGCTTCCCGGTCCTCGCCGGCCGGCGGGAAGTCGGTGAAGCCGCCGCGGTGACGGAAGCGGAAGTACGCGTTGGAGCGGCCGACCAGCAGTGGCTGACCGAGCGTGGGCCGCACCCAGTCCCGGCGGGGCCGCAGCCTGGTCGCCGTCAGGATCAGCCGCAGCGACTCCACGGGCCGGCGGCCCTCCGGGGCCTGCTCGATGAGGGTGCGCAGTGCCTCGCGCAGTTCCCCGTAGAAGACCTCGTCGCCGCGCATCAGCGAGTTCGGCACCTGGAAGAGCTGTCGGCGGCGCAACAGCCCTTCCACGTCGCCGAGGTGCAGCCACACGTTGCGGACCCCGTCGCCGAAGGGCATCCCGTACACGAGGTGGCAGGCGAGGAGTACGCCGTTCAGTCCGCCGGCGCTGGTCCCCGCGAGGACGTCGATGCCGACGGTCCGGTAGCCGCAGCAGTCCAGCAGTTCGCGGTAGACGGGGGTCACCGGGGCGGTCGGCGGATCGGCCGCGTCCGGCGCCGCCTCCCGGAGCCGGGCCGTCTCACAACAGGCCCCGCCCATCCAGACGGCAAGGCTCACGCCACCCCGCATGGCGAGGGCCAGCCGCAGCTCGGAGCTGCTCATGCCTCCAGCTTCACCCCGAATCAGCCGTCCCGCACCCCGCGCCCGCCCGCCGGGCTACGCGTGGCGCAGGTGGCGCCAGACGGCCTTGGCCGCGTTGTGGCCCGACATGCCGTGGACGCCCGGGCCCGGCGGGGTGGCGGAGGAGCACAGGAAGACCGCCGGGTGGGCCGTCGTGTACGGGGAGAGGGAGAGCTTGGGGCGCAGCAGGAGTTGGATTCCCGATGCCGCGCCGCAGGCGATGTCGCCGCCGACGTAGTTGGCGTTGCGGGCGGCGAGCTCCGGCGGCCCGGCCGTGGCGCGGGCGAGGACCAGGTCGCGGAAGCCGGGTGCGAAGCGCTCCAGTTGGCGCTCGACGGCGTCGGTGAGGTCGCCGCGCCAGCCCGCGGGGACGTGCCCGTACGCCCAGAACACGTGCTTGCCCTCGGGCGCCCGGCCGGGGTCGACGAGGCTGGGCTGTGCGGTGATGAGGAAGGGGTTGCGGGGGGCGCGGCCGCCGGAGGCGAGTTGCAGGGCGGCGTCGATGTCGCGGGTGGTCGGGCCGATCTGGACGGTGCCGGCGCGGCGCGGCGCCTCGGCGGTCCAGGGCACGGGGCCGGAGAGCGCGTAGTCGATCTTGAACACGGCGGCGCCGTACTTGTAGTTGTCGTACGCGTGGCCCAGCCGGGCGATGCGGGCCAGCGCGGTCGGCGAGGTGTCGAACACGTACGCCCGGGCCGGCGGGAGGTCGTCGAGCCGCTTGACCTCGAAGCCGGTGTGGATGGTGCCGCCGAGGTCCCACAGGTACGCGGCGAGCGCGTCGGAGATGGACTGCGAGCCGCCGCGCGGCATGGGCCAGCCTCCCGCGTGCGCGGCGAGGGCGAAGACCAGCCCGACGGCGCCGGTGGCGATCCCGTTCAGGGGCGCGATGACGTGCGCGACGAGCCCCGCGAAGAGGGAGCGCGCGCGGTCGTCCCGGAAGCGGCGCAGCAGCCAGGTCGACGGCGGAAGCCCGGCGAGGCCGAACCGGGCCAGGGTGAGCGGGTCCCGGGGCAGCGCCGTCGACGGCAGCGACATGAAGTCCCGGACCAGGGTGTCCCATCTGCCGAGGAACGGCTTCACCAGCCGCCGGTACGCGCCCGCGTCGCGCGGCCCGAAGGACGCGGCCGTCTCCGCGACCGACCGGGAGAGCACGGCGGCCGTGCCGTCGTCGAAGGGGTGCGCCATGGGCAGCGGGGCGTGCAGCCACTGCAGTCCGTACCGCTTGAGCGGCATGGTGGCGAAGACCGGCGAGCCGATGCCGAGCGGGTGCACGGCCGAGCAGGGGTCGTGCCGGAAGCCCGGGAGGGTGAGCTCCTCGGTCCGCGCCCCGCCGCCTACGGTGTCGGCGGCCTCGAAGACGGCCACCGAGAAACCGCGCCGGGCCAGCTCGACGGCGGCCGTCAGCCCGTTGGGCCCCGCCCCCACCACGACCGCATCGAGAATCGACGGCACTTGTGACTCCTTAGTCCGGCGACGGCTCCGGCGACGGCGCCGCCCCCAGCCTATTGCGCCCGTCTACACGCGGGCTCGCACGCCCGCGTCCCTCGCGCCCCTCACTCCCCCCGCAGCAGCTCGCGGATCCGTACCGCCGTGGCCTCGTCGCGGCCCACGGCGAACGGCAGCGCATTGTCCCGGTCCACCCGGAAGGGGACACCGTCGACCGTGCTCTGCGCGCCGCCCGCCTCGGCGACCAGCAGCAGCCCCGCCGCGTGGTCCCAGGCGGAGGGCCAGGTGAAGGCCAGGGCGTCCATTTCGCCGCGGGCCACCTTCAGGTACTCCAGGCCCGCCGACCCGCACGCCCGGGCGGCGACCCCCGGCACGTCCAGCCGGGCCAGGGCCCGCTTGTCCTGCTCGGAGGTGTAGAGCGGGTGGGCGGTGGCCACCCGGAGCTCGGCGCCCGGCTCAGGCGCACCGCTGGATATGCGCTCGCCGTTGACGAAGGCGCCCTGCCCGCGCACGGCGGTCGCGATCTCTTCCAGCGCCGGGGCGAAGGTCCAGGACGCGAGGATCTCCCCGCGGTGGGCCAGCGCCACCAGGGTGCAGAAATTGGGGTCGCCCTCCACGAACTGGCGGGTGCCGTCGACCGGGTCCACGATCCACACCGGCGCGTCGGCGCGCAGGGCCCCGTACACGGTGGGATCGGCGTGCACCGCTTCCTCGCCGACCACGGCCGAGCCGGGCAGCAGGCGGGTGAGGGCGGCGGTGAGGTGCTCCTCGGCCTTGCGGTCGGCGACGGTCACCAGGTCGTGCGGGCCGTTCTTCTCGACCACCTCGTGGTCGGCGAGCTGGCGGAATCTCGGCATGATCTCCACCGCCGCGGCCTTGCGGACGGCCTCTTCGACGGCGGACAGGTCACTGGCGAGAAAGTCATCGATCATGCCCCCAGCAAAGCACGACCGACTGACAAACCCCACCGTCCGTCGCGTCCTGTGCTCGGCCACCGGATGCACTCCCGGTGAACCGATGCCGGGGTCGGTACCGGGGCAGGCTGTCAGCCCGGCCCCGCCCCCGGCAAGGGATCACGAGGTCACCCGTTCAGCCGTTCAGCCGTTCAGCCGTTCAGCGCCGGGATGACGTGCTGGCCGTACGCGTCGATCGTGGCCTCCTGGGCGTCGTGCATGTCGTAGACCGCGAACTGGTCCACTCCCAGGTCGCGCAGCGCCCGCAGTTTCGCGATGTGGGCCTCCGGCGGGCCCAGCAGGCAGAACCGGTCCACGATCTCGTCCGGGACGAAGTCCGCGGACGGGTTCCCGGCGCGGCCGTGGTGACTGTAGTCGTAGCCCTGGCGGGCCTTGACGTACTCGGTGAGCTCGTCCGGGACCAGCGAGGAGTGCTCTCCGTAACGGCCGACCAGGTCGGCGACGTGGTTGCCGACCATGCCGCCGAACCACCGGCACTGGTCGCGGGCGTGGGCGAGGTCCTCGCCCACGTACGCGGGAGCCGCCACGCAGATGGTGATCGAAGCCGGGTCGCGGCCGGCCGCCTCCGCGGCCTCCCGGACCGACTTGACCATCCACTCCGTGAGGTAGAGGTCGGCGAGCTGGAGGATGAAGCCGTCCGCCTTCTGTCCGGCCAGGGCCAGCGCCTTCGGCCCGTACGCGGCCATCCAGACGGGGAGCTTCCCGTCCCTGATCCAGGGGATGCGGATCGGGTTGCCGTCCACCTCCGCCTCGCGGCCCTCCGCGAGGTCGCGGATGACGTCGATGGCCTCGCCGAGCCGGGCCAGGGTGTTCGGCGCCCGTCCGGCCACCCTCATCGCGGAGTCCCCGCGCCCGATCCCGCACACGGTCCGGTTGCCGTACATGTCGTTGAGCGTGGCGAAGGTGGAGGCGGTCACCTCCCAGGTGCGGGTGCCGGGGTTGGTGACCATCGGGCCGATGTGCAGTTTCTGCGTGTTGGCCAGGATCTGGCTGTAGATGACGAACGGCTCCTGCCACAGCACGGCCGAGTCGAAGGTCCAGCCGTAGCGGAAGCCGTTGCGTTCGGCGCGCTTCATGAGGCTGACGACCGCCGAGGCGGGCGGGTCGGTCTGCAGGACGAGGCCGAAGTCCATGGGGCTGCTCCTTACGCGGGGCGCTTACAGGTACTGGCAGGTGGAGCGGTGGATGAAGGCCCCGTGGCCGGCCCGGCCGGTGTATTCGAGCCGGTCGATGACGAGCTCGCCGCGTGAGAGCACGGTGTCGACGCGTCCGGTGATCCGCTTGCCCTCGTACGCCGAGTAGTCCACGTTCATGTGGTGCGTCTCGGCGGAGATGACCTGCTCGGCGTGCGGATCGTAGAGGACGATGTCGGCGTCGGAGCCCGGCGCGATGGTGCCCTTCTGCGGGTAGAGGCCGAACATCCGGGCCGGGCTCGCGCAGGCGATCTCGATCCAGCGGCGGCGGGTGATGTGCCCGTCCAGGACGGCCTGGTGGAGGAGGTCCATCCGGTTCTCCACTCCCGGCAGCCCGTTCGGGATCTTCGAGAAGTCGCCGCGGCCGAGCTCCTTCTGGCCGCGGAAGCAGAACGGGCAGTGGTCGGTGGAGACCACCTGGAGGTCATTGGTCCGCAGCCCCCGCCAGAGCGCCTCCTGGTGCTCGCGGGGCCGCAGCGGAGTGGAGCAGACGTACTTGGCGCCCTGGAAGTCGGGCTCCGCCAGGTTGTCGGTGGACAGGAACAGGTACTGCGGGCAGGTCTCCCCGAAGACGGGCAGTCCCTTGTCCCGGGCGGCCGCCAGCTCTGCCACCGCTTCCTCGGCCGAGACGTGGACCACGTACAGCGGGGAGCCGGCCACCCGCGCGAGCTGGATCGCCCGGTGGGTCGCCTCGGCTTCGAGGAGGACCTTGCGCACCTCGCCGTGGTGGCGGGGGTCGGTCTCCCCGCGCGCCAGGGCCTGTTCGACGAGGACGTCGATCGCGATGCCGTTCTCCGCGTGCATCATGATCAGCCCGCCGTTGCCGGAGGCCCGCTGCATGGCGCGCAGGATCTGGCCGTCGTCGCTGTAGAAGACGCCGGGGTAGGCCATGAACAGCTTGAAGGAGGTGACCCCCTCCCCCACCAGGTGGTCCATCTCCTTGAGGGTGCCCTCGTTGACGTCGGAGAGGATCATGTGGAAGGCGTAGTCGACGGCGCACTTGCCGTCGGCCTTGTCGTACCAGGTGTCGAGTCCCTCGCGCAGCGAGCGGCCCACGCTCTGCACGGCGAAGTCCACGATGGTGGTGGTGCCGCCCCAGGCGGCGGCCCGGGTGCCCGTCTCGAAGGTGTCCGAGGCGGCGGTGCCCCCGAAGGGGAGCTCCATGTGGGTGTGCGCGTCGACCCCGCCGGGGATGACGTACTTCCCGCTCGCGTCGATCGTGCGGTCGGCCGTCCAGGCCTCGGCGGCGGCCGAGCCGTGTGCGGCGAGGGCGGCCACGCGGCCGTCCTCGATCAGGACGTCGGCGTGCAGTTCGTCGGCGGCGGTGATGACGAGGCCGCCGCTGATCAGGGTGCGGATGCTCATGTACGGCTCCCTCGGGACTAGTTGAGGACGCGCAGGGCCTGTTCGAGGATTTCGGCGCCCTCTTCCGCCTCGGCGACGGTGAGGGAGAGCGGCGGCGCGATGCGCAGCACGCTGGTGTTGTGGCCGCCGCCCTTGCCGAGCAGCAGGCCGCCCTCGCGGGCGGCCTCCAGGACGGCGGCGGCCGCGTCCGGGTCGGCCTGGTCGGTGCCGGGCCTGACCAGCTCCAGTCCGGCCATCAGGCCCCGGCCGCGGACCTCCCGTACGGCGGGCACGTGCACGGCGATCGCGCGCAGCCGCTCCAGGAGCAGGCCGCCGACGCGGCGCGCGTTGCCCTGGAGGTCGTGCTCCAGCAGGTACGCCAGGTTCGCGACGCCGGCCGCCATGGTGACCGGGGAGCCGCCGAAGGTGGAGATGGAGTTGGAGTCCAGGCAGTTCATCACGTCGGCGCGGGCCACGACCCCGCCGACGGACATGCCGTTGCCGATGCCCTTGGCGAAGGTGAGGATGTCCGGCGGGCCGTTCTGGGCGTGCGCCTGCCAGCCCCAGAAGTGCTCCCCCGTACGTCCCCAGCCGGTCTGCACCTCGTCGCTGATCCAGAGGATGCCGTGCCGGTCGAGCACCTCGCGGAAGGCGCCGTACAGCCCGTCGGGCGGCGCGGTGAAGCCGCCGACGCCCTGGATCGGCTCGGCGATCAGCGCGGCGACCCCGCCGCGGGCCTGGCCGAGGACGTCCTGGAGGTCCTCGACGGCGGCGGCGGTGAAGTCCGCGTCGGACAGGTGCGCGAAGGGGCCGCGGCTGCGCACCGCGCCGTGGACGTAGTACGTCTGCAGCGGCGAGAGGCTCGTCGGGGACCAACCGCGGTTGCCGGTGACGGAGACGGTGGAGAAGGAGCGGCCGTGGTAGCTGTTGCGCATCGCCAGGATCTGGTTGGAGCGGCGGTACGTCGTCGCGAGCAGCAGGGCGGTGTCGTTCGCCTCGGTGCCGGAGGTGGTGAAGAAGACCCGGGCGTCCGGGATCCCGGACAGCGCGGCGACCCGCTCGGCCAGCTCGATCATCGGCCGGTTGAGGTAGAGGGTCGAGGAGTGGATGATCCGGCCGGCCTGCTCGGAGACGGCCTTGGTGACCTCGGGCAGCGCGTGCGCGGTCATCGTGGTGAGGATGCCGCCGAAGAAGTCGAGGTAGCGGTTGCCGTCGGCGTCCCACACGTGGCGGCCCTCGCCGTGGGTGAGCTCGATGGGACGGTCGTAGTAGAGCGCGAGCCAGTCGGGCAGGACGCTGTGGTGGCGGCTGTGCAGGGGGGTCGGGTTGGTCACGGCTGTACGAGCCCTCCGTAGGCGTCGGGGCGGCGGTCGCGGTAGAAGGCCCACTGGTCGCGGACCTCCTTGATCAGGTCGAAGTCGAGGTCGCGGACGAGGAGTTCCTCCTCCTTGTCGCTGGCGGTCTCCCCGACGAACCGGCCCCGCGGGTCCACGAAGTAGCTCGTCCCGTAGAAGTCGTTGTCGCCGTACTCCTCCTGGCCGATGCGGTTGATGGCGGCGATGAAGTACTCGTTGGCGACGGCCGCGGCGGGCTGTTCCAGCTGCCAGAGGTAGGCGGAGAGGCCGCGGTGCGTGGCGGAGGGGTTGTAGACGAGCTGGGCTCCGGCCAGGCCCAGCTGGCGCCATCCCTCGGGGAAGTGGCGGTCGTAGCAGATGTACACGCCGATCCGGCCGACGGCGGTGTCGAAGACGGGCCAGCCGAGGTTGCCGGGGCGGAAGTAGTACTTCTCCCAGAACCCCTTGACCTGGGGGATGTGGTGCTTGCGGTACTTGCCGAGGTAGCTGCCGTCGGCGTCGATGACGGCGGCGGTGTTGTAGTAGAAGCCCTCGGACTCCAGCTCGAAGACCGGGACGACGATCACCATGCCGGTCTCGCGGGCCAGTTCCTGCATCCGCCGGACGGTGGGGCCGTCGGGGACGGCCTCGGCCCAGCGGTAGTGCTCGGGCTCCTGGACCTGGCAGAAGTAGGGGGCGTTGAACACCTCCTGGAAACCGATGATCTTCGCGCCCTGGGCGGCCGCCCGGCGGGCGTGCTCCTCGTGTTTGGCGATCATCGACTCGGTGTCTCCGGTCCAGGTGGCCTGGACGAGTGCGGCGCGGACGACATGGGCCATGAGCTGCTCCTCGCGACGGGAACGCCGACTTCTACGCACGTAGATGGTGTGCGTAGGGAGTAGAACGTAGGCCGCGTCAACGCCTGGGGCAAGAGCGCCTTGCGCGGTTGGAGTAGTCGATCAAGATACGACTGCGTTACGTCGGAACGTGGTCGTTTCCGGTCAGGAGGCGGGCGGTTTCGCGACCCGCAGGGCGTGCACCAGGTCCCGGTGGTGCGTGCTCGAGAGCGCTTCGGCGGCCCGCAGCAGCCGGGGCCCGAACCACTGCGGGTCGCGGCGGGCGAGGCGGGCGGACTCCTCGGCGGTGCGCAGCCGGACGAAGGCGCCGAGCAGGGCGTCGGCCTCCCGGGTGCGGCCGGCCGCACCGAGCGCGAGGGCGGCTTCGGCGATCTCGGCGGCGGGGCGGGCCGCGCCCTGGCGCAGCAGGGTCTCGCAGTCGGCGGCGCGGCCCGCCTCCCCGAGCGCGGCGGCGGCCGCGGCGAGCCGCTCGGGCGGCAGCGAGGCCGCCTCCCAGAGCAGGGTGGCCCAGTCGGCCGCGAGCCCGGCGCGGCCCAGCTCCCCGGCCAGGGCCGGCAGTCGGGCCGCGGGCCAGGCGGCCGCCTCGCAGAGCAGCGCGTGCGCCTCGCCGCCGCGTCCCTGGGCCCGCAGCGTGATCAGCCGGGCGATGAACTCCCCGACGGCGGCGCGCGGCGCGGGTGCCTCCGGCGCGACGGGTGCGGCCTCGGGCTCCGGCCGGGGCCGGCCGAAGCGGGCCCCGCGCGGGGCGGGGTCACCGTCCGGGTGGCCCGGCGGCACGGTCTCGGCCGGAGCCTGGGGCACCGCCGCTCCCGCGTACCGGGCGCCTCCGCCCCGCGGCGGGGTCCGAGCCGGCGCCGCTGCTCCCGCATCCCGGGCGCCGCCGGCCCGCCGCGCCCCACGCAGC
>NZ_JBHWVM010000030.1:0-83593 GCF_042736805.1 Streptomyces sp. NPDC060031 | reverse complement strand
CCGATGACGTACGTCTTCAAGGGCGCCGGCGCCGGCATCTCCAAGATCGGCGACGTCATGGCCGGCTTCAAGGGCATCGGCAAGATCGACCTGCCGTCCTTCCCCGAAGGCTCGGTGCAGCTGCCCGACGGCCGCGTTCTGGACCCCAACGGCAATCTGTTCGCCCCGACCGGCATCGCAGAGACGACCCCGATCCCGCACGAGATGGTCCCCGGCACCGAGCTGCCGAAGTCCTGGACGCTGCCGGGTGCCGCTCACGTGCCCGACTCGGTGCCGACCGGCGTCGCCCACCCCACCCCGGCGGGATCCTTCGGCCCCGCGCCCGCCGCCTTCGACCCGGTTCCGGCCGGCGCGGGCAGCCACGTACCGGCTCCGCACGAGATGGTCCCCGGGACCCAGCTGCCCAAGTCGTGGACCATCCAGCAGCCCGTCATGGCCGGCGCCCACATCGGCGACGGCCTGCCGGGCGCGGCGCACGTCGCCGACTCGGTGCCGACCGGCGTCGCCCACCCGACCCCGGCGGGATCCTTCGGCCCCGCGCCCGCCGCCTTCGACCCGGTCCCGACCGGCGCGGGCAGCCACGTCCCGACCGGCCCGGGGAGCCACGTACCGGCCGGCCCGGGCAGTCACCTGCCCGGCGAGCACCTGCCGTCCGGCGCGGGGCACGACCTGCCCGGTACCGCCCCGCACACGCCGGACGGCCCGTACGGCCCCGGCCACGCGGACGACGCCGTCTCGCACGCCGACGACGCGGCCCACGCCGGTGACGACGCCGCGCACGCCGACCACGGCGGGCACGTGGACCCGCCGACTCCGCACGGCGGCGCGGGCGACCCGCTGCACGGCGCCGACGACGCGGGCACGGGCGCCGGCCACCACGGCACGGACCGTCCGGGCACCGGGGACGCGGGGGAACCCTTCAAGTACACCCCGCACGTGTCGGTCGACGACTGGGCCGGACTCACGAACGCCCAGCGTCACCAGGTCGCGCTCGCCGAGCTCACCGACAACACGGTGCCCTTCGCACGGGACACCGACGCGATCTCGTACGGCCAGGCGTACTGGAACCACTACGCGGACGACATGCCGCCGGCCCGCCAGAAGGCGGTCTGGGACTACACCGACGAGCCCAACTACAGCCACCCCGCCCCGCACGCGGACGGCTGGGCCACGTACAACGAGATGAACGGGTACCTGCGAGGCGACTCCGCCAAGTGGAGCTCGTACGTCCAGCACAACATCGACGAGGTGGACTCGGCGCTCGCCGGCCACCCCGTGCCGGAGGACGTGATGGTGGTCCGCGGTACCGGGATCAGCCACCTCAAGCTCGACGATCCGCTCGACATGCTGGGCAAGGAGTACGGGGACCCGGCCTACATGTCCACGTCGCTCGGCAACCACCCGGTGTCCGCCTTCGCGGGCAAGGAGGCCATCCTCCACCTCCGGGTCCCCAAGGGGACTCCGGCCCTGTGGGTCGAGAACGTCGGAAAGTTCGGCCAGGGCGAGCGCGAGCTGCTGCTCGGGCGCGGTACGACGTACCGGGTGACCCGGGTGTTCATGGAGAATGGACAGGTGCAGGTCTACGGAGAAGTCCTGCCCCGGTTCTAGCAAACGAAAGGCACCATCATGAGCGGGGAAACGCGCCCGACTCCCCAGCCCCGGACCACCGAGGACCTCCAGCTCAGGGAGACGGCGAGCCCGCCGCGGTACGCGAAGGCCACGGACCGGCCGGTCCAGTACGTGGCCGCGGCGGACCGGCAGGGCAATGTCATCGGTTACGTCTGGGCCAACGACGAGGACGACGCGGCGGGCTGGAAGGTCCGCCCGGCCGGCGGCGACGCCGCGTTCAACCTCGGCGTCATGTGGGTCTCCCGGCTCCACGAGGCCAAGCTCCGGGGCATCGCCCCGACGGCGGCGCTCGCGGAGATGGTCAGGGACTCGGACCCGGCGAAGGCCAGCCACATCGTCCCCGGCTCCCTCCGGCAGGCCCCGAGCCTGCAGGCCGTGCAGGAGCTGGCTGCCCAGGACTGAGGCGCCGAGGCCCTGCACTCACGGCTGCCGTTGCCACCGGCGCCCGGCCCATCGCACCTCGGGTCGGGCGCCGTCGGCCGCCACGGGCTACTTGACGCTGTGCTCCAGCGCCACCAGCGCCTGCGCCCAGCGCACGTACTTCAGCTTCCCGAGGTCGGCGACGGTCTTCACCCCGAACGCCTCCTGCAAGAGCGCACCGTCCTTGTCGGTGACTCCCTTGAGCGCGGCCACGGGCGCGCCGAGCACCTCCACGAGCGGCTTGTCGGCCCAGGCCTTGTCCAACACCTTGTCCAGATCGATCGCCATGATGTCCTCCCGGAACGTCGAAATGTACTGATGGGGCAAACATAGAACAATCGGACAAACATCCCGCGCTCCGACACCCCGGCCCTCGCGCGCCGGGACATCGGCCCGCCCTCCCGCCAGGGCTGCCACCTGGGACATCCCGCCGTAGCCAACTACCGTGCGCCTGGCTATTGTTGCGGTTGCCGACACGGGGGGATCTTCTGAATGGGGCGGGCAATGCGGGGGCAGCAGGAGGATGAGAACGAGACGGCGGTCGAATGGCTCAAACTGGTGCTCGCCGTCGTCACCCTGGTCGCCCTCACCGTCATCTATTTCCTGCTTCCGCCGCCGGAAAAGGCGGACGCGGTCGTCGATTTCATCAGGGCCTGCCTCCCCAACATCATCACCGCGCTCGTGGTGTTCCCCGTCCTCTTCGTCGTGCTCCGCCCCATTCGCCAACGCGATGAGGACCGCCTGACCCGGGTGATCCAGAACGGCATCGGCGCGACCGAGGCCGGCATCAAATTCCCGGACGACGTGAGCGGCACCGTCGATTTCATCCGCGAGATCGTCGCCAAGGAGCCGTCACAGCGGGTGATCGACATCGAGATCCTCGCCTTCACCGGCGGTACGTTCACGACCGCGCTGCTCAGGGACCTCGTACAGCAGAACCCGAACAGACTGAACATCACGATGCGGTCGATCGATTTCTCGCTGGCCGACAGCTCGCAATTCCCGGCCCACTGGGAGCGCGAGGAAGCCGAGACGGTGGAGCGCCTCAAGGCGCTGTGCCGGGGAAAGTCCGGGCTGGAGATCTGGCGCTATCCCTCCTTTCCCTTTCTGCTGGGTCTCGCGATAGGCCGCTCCCATCTGCTCGTCACCTTCCCTTCCTGGGATCTGCGCACGGGGCGGCTGGCCGACAAATCACTTGAATACCGCTACTACGGCCGCAGCTCCCGGACCGAGCACCTCTTCGAGCTCTTCGAGAACTGGAGCCGGCAACCGGGCCAGGTCCTCGTTCACGAAGAGCCCCAGCCGTAATGCCGGAGAACAGCGTTCTCATCGCGGTCGACGCCGGGAAGACCAAATTCCTCATCGGCGTCTTCACCGGGTCGCTGCGGGAAGTCGAGCGGCACCGCATTGCCGTCACGACGGCCACGGACACCCTGGCAGCCTTGGAATCCCATATTGCCCGGCTCTTCGCGCGCCACCGCGTCACCGGCATCGGACTTTCCGTCTTCGGCCCGCTGGAGACAGATCTGCGGCGCGAGGAGTTCGGTGCGATCGTCGGAAGTTCCGAACCCCAGTGGTCCGACGTGAACCTGCCCGCGCTACTGTCCCGGCGATTCCGGGTGCCCGTGCACTTCGACTTCGACGTCGCCGCCGCCGTATCGGCGGAATCGCGCCATCAGACCCCCGCATCGGCCGGTTTCGTCTATCTCTCGATCGGAACGGGGATCGGCGGAGCCTTTTGCCCGCCCCCGGGAGCCGCCGCCTCCGATCCCGGGACCCGGGACGATCCCCCGCAGCTCGGCCACATCCAGCTGCCGCGGGAAACCGACGACACATATCAAGGCAGCTGCCGATTTCACGGGAGTTGTTTCCAGGGACTCGCCTCCGGGCGGGCAATTTTCGGCCGTTGGCAGGTGCCCGCGGACGAGCTTCCCGCGCATCACGATGCATGGGACCTCCAGGCGAGATATATTGCGCGGGCCTGCGCAAACCTTGTATACTCCTCCCCGTTCGCCACGGTTCGCGTCGGATCAGGTATCTCGCAAGTACCCGGACTGATCGCCCGATCGAATGATTACCTCCGCACATTCATGAATGGTTTCCCAGAAACCCTGTGCAGGGAAACATTCGGAAGTGATGTCATCCAACGTGCGGTGACCGCTCCCGACTCCTCCCTCATCGGCGCTGCCATCCAGGTCGCCGAAGGGGGCGGATTTAAATTCGAATTGCAAAGGCTGTGACGGGAAAATGAACACCATGCGGGACCTGCTAGACGCCGGGATTCCTCTCGTCGCCGTGAGCTTCGGGGACGACGACTCCGAGCGGCTCGCGCACGAGGCGAAGACCGCCGGCGTCGACGTGGCCGAACTGCGCGTCGACAGGTTCTCGCGCACCGACCCGGACCACGTCCTCCAGCAGGTGCGCACGTTCAAGTCCATGCCGATCCTGGCCACGCTGCGCTCCACCCACGAAGGCGGCGAGTGGAGCGGCACGGAAGAGGAGCGCCTCGGCCTGTTCCGCGCCGTCGCCCCCGAGGTCCAGGCGGTGGACATCGAGCTGTCGTCCCGCGGAATTCTGGCTGACGTCATTTCCGCCGCCCACGAGAACGACACCCTGGCGATCGTCTCGTACCACAACTTCGCGTTCACGCCGGGGACCGAGGAACTCGAAACCGTCATCGCCGAAGCGAAGAACGCCGGCGCCGACGTGGTCAAGGTCTCCACGATGGTGACCTCCGACAGCGATGTGAAGCGTCTCGCCTCCCTCCTGCTGAAGGCGGGCGCCGAGACCCGGCTGATCGTCATCGCCATGGGCCCGGTCGGCGCCGTCTCGCGGGTCTTCTTCCCCGCTCTCGGCTCCCCGATCACCTACTCCTTCATCGGGAGCAGTTCCGCCCCGGGCCAGCTCGACTTCTCCGAGACATTCCGCCTGCTGCGGACGTTCTACCCCGACTTCGACCGGCGCAAGACCGTCGAATCCTAGGCGTTGAAACGAAGGCACCGAAGAGGGGAGCTGTCGTTATCCGTCCACTGACGATCAGTTCACTGACCCTGGGCGAGGCCCCTTTCCGGGAACGGATCCAGGCGGCCGCCTCGGCGGGTTTCCAGGCCGTCGGCCTCAGTGTCGAGGCCTATCGGGAAGCCCGCCGCACCGGTCTCGACGACAGCGCCATGCAGGCGATTCTCGACGAACACGGGATCGCCCTCAGCGAGGTGGAATTCCTCAGCGACTGGGCTCCGGTCGGCGGCGCGGAAATACCCTCGCCGAAGGAGGAGACCGCCTTCCACATCGCCCGGGCCTTCGGGGCCGACCACATCAATTCCGGCCTGTTCGAGCCGACGCCCATGGAGGTCATGGCCGACGGTTTCGCGGCGCTGTGCGAGCGGGCCGGCGAGCTGCGGATCGCGCTGGAGTACATGCCGTTCGGCGCGGTCCCCGACCTGCCCACCGCCTGGGAGCTGGTACGCCGGACCGCGCGGCCCAACGCCGGGCTGGTGCTGGACGTCTGGCACTGGGTGCGCGGTGCGACCTCGGCCGCCGACCTCGCGGCCGTGCCGCCCGGGCGGATCTTCACGGTCCAGCTGTGCGACGTGGGCCCCGATCCGCTGGCCGACATGCGGCAGGAGTCCCTGCACCGCCGCCTCGTTCCGGGCAGCCGCACCCGGGCCGCTGAGGACCTGCTGACGCTCTTGGCCGAGCACGGCGTGAAGACCACCGTCTCGGCCGAGGTGATGTCCGACGCCCTGCTGTCCCAGGGCCCCGGGGCGACGGCCCGGGCGGTCTTCGCGGGGACCCGAGCGGTGCTGGCCGGCCACACGGCCGTCTGTGCCGACTGACGCATATCCCCCGCCGGCCCCGCGCGCCGGGAAACCGCGCCCGCGTCACCTGAAGCGGTGAACTCCCCCATATCCCCAGGGCGCCAGGGGTAGGGCACTGCTGATCTCGTGCCGGGGGGCCGTTGTCACGGCCCTCCGCCCTCCAGCGAGACAGACAGACGAAAGGCCGACCCCGCCGTGACGCAGCCGTTCCAACTGCCGGATTTCTATGTACCTTATCCGGCGCGACTGAACCCCCACCTCGAGGACGCGCGGGTCCACAGCAAGCAGTGGGCGCGCGACTTCGGGATGCTGAAGGGTTCCGGCGTCTGGGAGGAGAGCGACCTCGACTCGCACGACTACGCCCTGCTGTGCTCGTACACCCACCCCGACTGCGACAGCGAGGCGCTGTCCCTGGTCACCGACTGGTACGTGTGGGTGTTCTTCTTCGACGACCACTTCCTGGAGATGTACAAACGCTCCCAGGACCGCGACGGCGCCAAGGCCTACCTGGACAGGCTCGCCGCCTTCATGCCGATGGACCTGGCCGGCGGATTCCCCGAGGCCACCAACCCCGTCGAGGCCGGACTCGCCGACCTGTGGGCGCGGACCGTGCCGGCGATGTCGATGGACTGGAGGGAACGGTTCTCCGAGTCCACGAAGAACCTCCTCAACGAGTCGATGTGGGAGCTCGCCAACATCAACATCGGGCGGGTGGCCAACCCCCTGGAGTACATCGAGATGCGCCGCAAGGTGGGCGGCGCCCCCTGGTCGGCCGGCCTCATCGAGTACGTGTCCGCCGAAGTCCCGGCGCGCGTCGCGCACTCGCGCCCGCTCCGCGTACTGCGCGACGCCTTCTCCGACGCCGTGCACATCAGGAACGACATCTTCTCCTACCAGCGCGAGGTCGCCGACGAGGGCGAACTGTCCAACGCCATCCTGGTGTTGGAGACTTTCCTCGGCTGCACCACCCAGGAGGCCGCCGACGCCTCCAACGATCTGCTCACCTCCCGCCTCCAGCAGTTCGAGCAGACCGCCCTCGGTGAACTCCCCCATCTCTTCGCCGACCACGCGATGAACCCGGCGGAGATCGCCGCCGTCCTCGCCTACGCCAAGGGCCTGCAGGACTGGCAGTCCGGCGGCCACGAATGGCACATGGTCTCCAGCCGCTACATGAACAAGGAGGCCCGCGCCACCGCGCCGCTCTCGCTGCCCTTCCTGCCGTCCGGGCTCGGCACCACCGCCCTGGACCTCCGCTCCCTCCTCGCCCCCCGCGCCATGGACCTGCGCCGGCGGTCCTACACCCACGTCCCGTTCGAGCACACCGGCCCGTCCGTCATCCCCGACATCCACATGCCGTTCACGCTCTCGCTCAGCCCGCACCTCGAATCCGCCCGCGAGGGCTCGATCGACTGGTCCCGCCGGATGGGCCTGCTCGACCCGCAGCCCGGCGACCCCGGCTCCGCGATCTGGAACGAGCAGAAGCTGCGGGGCTACGACTTCGCACTCTGCTCCGCGGGCATCGACCCCGATGCCACCGCCGAGGCGCTGCTGCTCAACGCGTGCTGGCTGACCTGGGGAACGTACGGGGACGACTACTACCCGGTGGTCTTCGCCCAGGCCAAGAACCTGCACGCCGCCAAGGCGACCACCGCGCGGCTGGTCTCGATGATCCCGGTGGACCACGCCGAACAGCCCGTACCGGTCACGGCGATGGAACGTTCGCTCGCCGACCTGTGGGTGCGCACCAGCCGGGACATGACCCCGGCCGTCCGGGCCGAGTTCCGGGCCACGCTCGTGAACATGCTGCAGAGCTGGGTGTGGGAGATGGAGAACCAGATCCGGGGCCGCATCCCGGACCCGGTGGACTACGCCGAGATGCGCCGCCACACCTTCGGCTCGCACCTCACGATGTACCTGTGCCGGCTCGGCCAGGCGGGCCGGGGCATCCCGGACGAGATCTACGCCTCCGGCACCATCCGCTCCCTGGAGAACGCGGCCGCCGACGCCGCCTGCCTGATCAACGACGTCTTCTCCTACCAGAAGGAGGTGGAGGTCGAGGGCGAGGTGCACAACTACGTTCTCGTCACCCGCAACTTCTTCGACATCGGATATCCGCAGGCGCTGCACATCTGCCACTCCCTGATGACCCAGCGCCTGGAGGAGTTCCAGCACATCGTCGCCACCCAGTTGCCGCTGCTCTACGACGACTGGAAGCTGGACCGCGAGGCGCGGGCCGGACTCGACGCGTACGTGGGCGAGTTGCAGGACTGGCTCTCCGGGATCCTCAACTGGCACGAGAAGTGCCGCCGTTACCGCGAGGAGGATCTGCACCGGCTGGGCGACGGGCTGTCCACGGGCGTGTGGGGCTCCGGCTTCGGCATGTCGGCGGCCCGGATCTCGCTGTCTTCCTGACGTCCGACGGCCGGGCCGGGGCCGCTCAGAACTCGTCCGAGGTGTGCGGCAGCAGCCCGGTCCCCAGGGCCGCGTCGAGCGCCGCCGCCGCGCCGGGGGTGTGCTGGACCACCAGGCCGGCCGCGACCAGCTCGGCGGCCCGGGTCCCGCCGAGGTAGCAGGCCGCGAGTTCCCGTACGTCCAGGGACAGGTCCGGGGCCTGCACGGCGGGCTCGTACACCGCACCGGCGGGCCCCGCCTTCAGCCGGTACCGCCCGGCGTTGGCGGGCAGCCGTACGTCGGTCAGTTCCAGTACGAGTTCCACGGGCGCGGCCCACGAGCGCGCGGTCAGCGCCGCCCGTACGTCGATCAGGCGCAGCCACAGTGCCGGGTGGGCGCCGGTGACCCGGACCTGGTCCCGGTCGGCGGCGAAGTGCAGCAGCGGGTCGTCGGCCGGGCGGCCCCACGCCCGGACCCTGCCGGTGAGGTCGAGGGAGGCCAGGCATTCCCAGAGGGCGGCGGCCACCGCCGGGGTGTCCGCCTCCAGTTCCTCGACCCGCACCAGGCCGGGCGCGCGCACGGGCCCCGCCTCGCTCCCGGCGGACTCCGGCTTCGTGCGGTAGAGGACGTAGCCCGCGACCGGCTCGCCCGGGTCACCCAGGACGATGATCCGGGGCGGGCTCAACTCCTCGTCCTCCTCGTCCTGTTCGCACAGCCAGGCCTCGCGCCAGCGCTCGGGGTCGCGGGTGGGCCGGCCGGACCGGACCGAGCGGGCGGCCTCGTGGTACGGGCCGATCACCGCGAGCGCGTCCTCGGGGTCGACCAGCCGCAGCGGCCGGCGGTCCGGGTCGATGCGCAGGGCCAGCGGCCGGGTGGAGTCGATCTCGATGGTGACGCCCTGGGTGGCGGCCCCGTACCCGAAGCGGCCGTAGATGGCGGCCTCGGAGGCCCACAGGGCGGCGATCGGGCTGCCCGCGGCCCCGGCCCCGCGCAGCAGCTCGCCCATCAGGCCGGTGAGCACGCCGCGGCGGCGGTGGGTGGGAGCGACGGAGACGAAGGTGACCCCGGGGCAGGGCAGGTCCGCCCCGGGCACCGACAGCCGGAAATCGTATGCGGCCATGAAGCCGACCAGCGCGTCCCCGTCGTAGGCCCCGATCCGCGTGCAGTGGCGGAGCAGGGCGTGATGCCGTTCGCGCGCCTCCTTCTCCGGGCGGTCGTGGAAGACCAGGTACGCGAGCTCCAGAGCGCGGTCGATGTCTGCCTCGGGTACCTCACGGATGTCCAACATGATCAGGAGACTAATCGGTCATCGCGGACTGGTCACCTCATAGTGGCCGGATTCGCCGCCGGCGCCATCACGGGCTACCGGGCGGCCGGGCCGGTCCAGCCCGCCGGGACGTGGCCGAGCCGGACCCGCTGCGGGTGGTCGCCGACGGGCACGGACACCCGCTTGGTGCCGGTGGCGAAGTCGATGGCGGTGACCTGGTCGGCGCCGCTCTCGGAAATCACGCAGGCCGTGCCGTCGCCGTCGACGGTGGCCCAGTACGGCTTCGCGGCGGGCACCAGCGGCCCTTCGGTGAGGGTGGCGCGGTCCACGACGGTGGCGTAGTCGTCCATGGTGCCCGCGATGCAGAGTTTGGCCCCGTCCGGGCTCATGGACATGCCGTGGTGGCGGGAGTCGTTGACCCAGGTGGTGCGGTCGGTGCTGGTGGCGGGGTTCTGGGGCAGGGTCTTGATCCGGGTGATCCGGTCGGCGGCGACGTCGTACTCGACGAAGCCGTTGAAGAACGACACCTGGAAGTAGAGCTTGGACTCGTCGGGGCTGAAGGAGACGGGCCGAACGGCGTCGGACAGGTCCGAGCGGCCGAAGGCGTTCAGCCGCTCTCGCATGTCGATCGTCCGGACCGGGCGGAAGGTCTGGGCGTCGACGATCGTGATCTTCCGGTCGCCCTTCGTCCAGTCCAGCCAGGGGGCGTCGAGGGCGGAGGTGACATCGCCTATGGCGCTGTTCCACAGGTAGCGGCCGTCGCGGGAGAAGGTGTTCTCGTGCGGCTTGTCGCCGGTGCCGAAGGAGCCGACCTGACGGCCGGTGGCGATGTCGAGGACGTGCACGGTGTTGGCGGTGGAGGCGGAGACGGCCACGCGCGTGCCGTCCGGGGAGACCGCCATGTGGTCGGAACGGTAACCGGACACGGGGAAGCGCCAGTTGACCCGGCCGGTCCGTACGTCGATCGAGACGACGTCGGCGAAGCTGGGGCGGGAGGCGACGACGGCGGAGCCGTCCGGGGTGGTGTACATGTCGTCCACGAACTGGTCGTGGCCCTCGCCGGCGGTGGCGCGGATGCCCAGGAAGTAGCCGAGCTTGATCGGGTTGAGGTAGATCTCCCGCATCCGCTCGTCCTTGTCCGGGACGATGTTGATCCGGCCCACCTTGGCGAGGTCTCCGGTGGAGGCGAGGACATCGGCGGTGCCCTCCCAGTTGTTGCCGACGAACAGCACCTCGCGCAGGTCGCCGCCGCCGGAGCGGGCCGCGGCGGCAGGAGCGAGGGCGGTGACGAGGGTGACCGCGGCCAGGGCGCAAAGGGTGCGCAGGGGTCGTAACATCCGCTCAGCTCCGGTGTGGTGGGGAAAGGGTGGAGAGTGTGTCTGGTGTTACCGGCCGGTAAAATAGACCCCACGGCGAAAGGGCGCAACCCCCACGGGGGTTGCGCCCTTTCATCGGCTCCGGTCACCGCTTCAAGCGACGGAGCCGATCCGGCTGACGACCGTGTTCGCGGCGTCCGGGTGGATCGGTATGTGCGCGCCGGTCAGGGCCGCGCCGGTGCCGCCGCGCCGGTTGGCGACGATCTCGGCCGCGATGGACAGCGCGGTCTCCTCCGGGGAGCGGGCACCGAGGTCCAGGCCGATCGGGGAACGCAGGCGGGCCAGCTCCAGCTCGCTCACGCCGACCTCGCGCAGCCGCCTGTTGCGGTCCTCGTGGGTACGGCGGGAGCCCATGGCGCCCACGT
This sequence comes from Streptomyces sp. NPDC060031, assembly GCF_042736805.1. NCBI lineage: Bacteria > Bacillati > Actinomycetota > Actinomycetes > Kitasatosporales > Streptomycetaceae > Streptomyces > Streptomyces sp. NPDC060031. The sequence continues at coordinate 72,327 of NZ_JBHWVM010000030.1, read as the reverse complement.
AGGCGACGGGCAGCTTGAGGGCCATCTCGAGGAGCGGGACGTCGAACTTGGCGTCGTGGGTGAGCACGCACAGGACGGTGCGGCCGTCGACGTCGGTGCCCTCCAGGTAGCGGTGCGGCCAGTCGACGACGATCTCGTCCGCCTCGGGGAAACGGTTCTTCGTGGCGAACACGGGCCGCGCGTCGCACACGGTCACCCGGTAGCCCAGGAACTTGCCGATCCGCACCAGGGCGGAGGCGAAGTCGATGGCGCCGAAGACGATCATCCGCGGCGGCGGCACGCTGGACTCGACCAGCACCCTGAGCGGCTCACCGCAGAGCCGGCCGTCGGCGCCGATCTCCAGCACGCCGGTCCTGCCGGCGTCGAGCATGGCGCGGGCCTCTTCGGCGATGGTGCGGTCGAGCTCGGGGTGGCCGCCGAATCCGCCCTCGAAGGCGCCTTCGCCGCGCACGAGCACGACGCGGCCCATCAGCTCGGCCGGGCCCTCGGCGATCCGGGCGACCGCCGCCGCCTCCCCCCGGGCGGCGGCGGCGATGCCCGCCGCGAACACCGCCCGTTCGGGGGAGCCCACGGGGACCGGGGTGACGAGGATGTCGATGATCCCGCCGCAGGTCAGGCCCACGGCGAAGGCATCGTCGTCGCTGTAGCCGAAGCGCTCGCGGACGGTCTCGCCGTCCTCCAGGGCCTGCCGGCACAGCTCGTACACCGCACCCTCCACGCATCCGCCGGAGACCGAACCGATCGCGGTGCCCTCGCCGTCGACGGCGAGCGCGGCTCCGGGCTGCCGGGGCGCACTCCCGCCGACCGCCACGACGGTGGCGACTGCGAAGTCACGTCCCTGCTCGACCCACCGGTTCAGTTCCTCGGCGATGTCCAGCATTGCGGCCTCCTCGGAGGGTTCGGTCTCCAGTATCGGATACGTGGAGGATGCGGGTCGGGTACGGATCAGGTCCGCCCGGGTCAGGCGACCCCGAGCCAGCCCTCGATCGGGTGCAGGGCGTAGAAGACCACGAAGACCGCGGTCAGGCCCCACATGAAGGCGCCGATCTCACGGGCCTTGCCCTGGGCGGTCTTGATGGCGACGTACGCGATGACGCCGGCGGCGACACCGGCGGTGATCGAGTAGGTGAACGGCATGATCACGACGGTCAGGAAGACCGGGATCGAGGTCGCGCTGTCGGCCCAGTCCACGTGGCGGGCGTTCTGCATCATCATCGCGCCGATGACCACCAGGGCGGCGGAGGCGACCTCACCCGGGACGATCTGCGTGATCGGGGTGAAGAAGAGGCAGGCGGCGAAGAACAGGCCGGTCACGACGGAGGCGAGGCCTGTGCGGGCTCCCTCGCCGACGCCGGTGGCGGACTCGACGAACACGGTCTGGCCGGAGCCGCCCGCGATGCCACCGATGGCGCCACCGGCACCGTCGATGAACAGGGCCTTGGACAGGCCCGGCATGCGGCCCTTGTCGTCGGCGAGCTTGGCCTCGGTGCCGACACCGATGATGGTGGCCATCGCGTCGAAGAAGCCGGCCAGGACGAGGGTGAAGACGATCATGCCGACCGTCATGTAGCCGACGTCGCCCCAGCCGCCGAAGGAGACGTCACCGAAGAGCGAGAAGTCGGGCATCGAGACCGCGGAGCCGCTGAGCTCCGGCGGGCCGCTGCGCCAGGCCTTCGGGTCGACGTCCGCCGCGGCGTTGACGATGGCCGCCAGGACGGTTCCGCCGACGATGCCGATCAGGATCGCGCCGGGAACCTTGCGTGCCTGCAGCATGAAGATGGTGAGCAGGGTCACGCAGAAGACGAGGACGGGCCAGCCGGCGAGTTCGCCGACGGAACCGAGCTGGACGGGGGGACCGAATTCCGGACCCCGGCCCACGAAGCCGGCCTTCACGAGGCCGATGAGGGCGACGAACATGCCGATGCCCATGGTGATGGCGTGCTTGAGCGCGAGGGGGATCGCGTTCATGATCATCTCGCGGAGGCCGGTGACGACCAGGAGACAGATCACGACACCGTAGACCACGCACATGCCCATGGCCTGCGGCCAGGTCATCTGCGGGGCCACCTGCGAGGCGAGCACACCGGACACGGAGAGGCCGGCGGCCAGCGCGAGCGGCACCTTGCCGACGAAGCCCATGAGGAGCGTCGTGACGGCTGCGGCGAACGCGGTGGCGGTGATGATCGCCGAGGTGGCCATCGAGGCACCCGCGACGTCCTTGCCCGAGAGGAGCAGGGGGTTGAGCAGGAGGATGTACGCCATCGCCATGAAGGTCGTGATACCGCCACGAACCTCGTTGCCGACGTTGGATCCTCTGTGGGTTATGTGGAAATACCGGTCGAGCCAAGAGCGCCCGGCGGGGGGACGAGAGCCGTCGCCGGCCTCTTCCGCACTGGTCTTGGGCTCTACGGACGATTGGGTCATGGTGCCTAACTCCCAAGGTTCAAAGGGGCACCCGCATGAAGATTGGAGACGCGGGATTTGGGAAACTGCGTTTGGCTGCACGACCCGGGGTGACGGCCCGAGGCGACGCGAATGTTCCTGCGTGTACTGCGGGTACTGCGGGGGTTTCGCGGTACTGGCGACGGCATCCGGGGGTGATGGGTGCCGCCCTGGGGTTACTGCGGGGGGGGACTGCCGGTGAAACGGACCGCGAGCGGTGCGGTACTGCGAACTCCGGACTTCGTACTCCGGGCGGTGGGAGTGGAAGTGTGACGTTCCCGTGTCACACCGCCCGGAGAGCTTGGGGGGTCCGGGGCCTCGCGGCCCCGGACCGTGCCGTCCTAGAGGGTGCCGGTGAGGGCTTCCGGACGGATCGGGGTCTTGTTGAGCTCCAGACCGGTCGCCGCCCGGATCGCCGCGAGGACGGCCGGGGTGGACGAGAGGGTCGGGGCCTCGCCCATGCCGCGAAGGCCGTACGGCGCCTTCGGGTCGGCGAGCTCCAGGACGTCGACCGGGATGGTCGGGGTGTCGAGGATGGTCGGGATCAGGTAGTCCGTGAAGGAGGGGTTGCGCACCTTCGCGGTCTTCGGGTCCACGATGATCTCCTCCATGATCGCGACGCCCAGGCCCTGGGTGGTACCACCCTGGATCTGGCCGACCACGGAGAGCATGTTCAGCGCCTTGCCGACGTCCTGGGCGGTCGCCAGCTCGACGACCTTCACGAGGCCGAGCTCGGTGTCCACCTCGACGACCGCGCGGTGCGCGGCGAAGGTGTACTGGACGTGGCCGTTGCCCTGGCCGGTGACCAGGTCGAACGGGACGGTCGGGTGGTGACGGTACTCGAGCTCGAGGTCGATCGCGTCCTCGCCCTCCAGCAGCTCGGCCAGGTCCGCGAGGACCTCGCCGCCGTCGGTGACGACCTTGCCGCCTTCGAGCAGCAGCTCGGCCGTCGCCCACGCCGGGTGGTACGAGCCGTTCTTGCGGCGCCCGATCTCCAGGACGGCCTCGCGCACGGCCTCACAGGTGTTCTTCACCGCACCACCGGTCATGTACGTCTGCCGCGAGGCGGACGTGGAACCGGCGGAGCCGACCTGCGTGTCGGCCGGGTGGATGGTCACCTGCGTGACACCCAGCTCGGTACGGGCGATCTGCGCGTGGACGGTGATGCCGCCCTGGCCGACCTCCGCCATGGCCGTGTGGACCATCGCGACGGGCTCGCCGTTGATGACCTCGAGGCGCACGCGGGCGGTCGAGTAGTCGTCGAAGCCCTCGGAGAAGCCCACGTTCTTGATGCCGACCGCGTAGCCGACGCCGCGGACGACGCCCTCGCCGTGGGTGGTGTTGGACAGGCCGCCGGGCAGCGCGCGGACGTCCGCGTTCTCGCCGGCGGTCTCCCACTGGCGCTCCGGCGGCAGCGGGCGGGACTTGACCCGGCGCAGCAGCTCGGCGACGGGCGCCGGGGCGTCCACGACCTGGCCGGTGGGCATGACCGTGCCCATCTCCATGGCGTTCAGCTGGCGGAACTCGACCGGGTCCATGCCCAGCTTCGCCGCGAGCTTGTCCATCTGGGCCTCGTACGCGAAGCAGGCCTGGACGGCGCCGAAGCCGCGCATCGCGCCACAGGGCGGGTTGTTCGTGTAGAGCGCGATCGCCTCGATGTCGACGTCCTCGAGGACGTACGGACCCACCGAGAGGGAGGAGGCGTTGCCCACGACCGCCGGGGAAGCGGACGCGTACGCGCCGCCGTCCAGGACGATCTTGCACTTCATGTGCGTGAGCTTGCCGTCCTTGGTGGCGCCGTGCTCGTAGTAGAGCTTCGCCGGGTGACGGTGCACGTGGCCGAAGAAGGACTCGAACCGGTTGTAGACGATCTTCACCGGCTTGCCCGTGGCCAGGGCCAGGAGGCAGGCGTGGATCTGCATCGAGATGTCCTCGCGACCACCGAAGGCACCGCCGACGCCGGAGAGCGTCATGCGCACCTTCTCCTCGGGGAGACCGAGGACGGGGGCGATCTGCTTGAGGTCCGAGTGCAGCCACTGGGTGGCGACGTACAGCTCGACGCCGCCGTCCTCGGACGGCACGGCGAGGCCGGACTCCGGGCCGAGGAAGGCCTGGTCCTGCATGCCGAAGGTGTACTCCCCCTCGACGATGACATCGGCGCGCTTGCGGGCCTCTTCCACGTTGCCGCGGATGATCGGCTGGCGGTGCACGATGTTCGGGTGCGGGACGTGACCGATGTGGTGGTCGTCGCGGCCCTCGTGGATCAGCGGCGCGCCCTCGGCGAGGGCGGAGGCCTCGTCCGTGACGAGCGGCAGCTCACGGTAGTCGATCTTGATCTTCGCGGCCGCGCGGCGGGCGGTCTCCGGGTGGTCGGCGGCCACGAGGGCGACCGGCTCACCGTGGTGGCGTACCCGGCCGTGGGCGAGGACCGGGGTGTCCTGGATCTCCAGGCCGTAGTTCTTCATCTCGGCCGGCAGGTCGTCGTACGTCAGCACCGAGTAGACGCCCGGCATCGCCAGGGCCTCGGAGATGTCGATGGAGACGATCTCGGCGTGGGCGACGGTGCTGCGCAGGGTCTGGCCCCACAGCATGTCCTCGTGCCACATGTCCGAGGAGTACGCGAACTCACCGGTGACCTTGAGGGTGCCGTCCGGGCGGAGCGTGGACTCGCCGATGCCGCCCTTGTTGTGCTTCTGCGTGACGTTGGTCGGCGTACCCGCCGGAACCGTGCGCGTGTTCTGGGCCATGGTCAGACCGCCTCAGACTGACGGGCGGCCGCGAGGCGGACCGCGTCGAGGATCTTCTCGTAGCCCGTGCAGCGGCAGAGGTTGCCGGACAGGGCCTCACGGATGTCCTGGTCGGACGGGGAGGAGTTCTCCTCCAGCAGCGCGTCGGCCTGGACCAGCAGACCCGGGGTGCAGAAACCGCACTGCACGGCGCCGGCGTCGATGAACGCCTGCTGGATGTTGGAGAGTTCCACGCCCTCACCGGTCTGGGAATCGCCGGCCCGCGAGCGGAGCTCGCTGTTGGGCCCGTGCGCCTGCCACTGCTTGGCCGCGTCCAGGGAGACGCCGCCCTTGCTGCCGCAGCCGCCGCCGGAGGCGCAGCCACCGCCGTGGCCGTGCTCCTCACGCTGCTTGGCGAATTCCGCCAGGCCCTCGACGGTCACGACGTCGCGACCCTCGACCTGACCGGCCGCGACCAGACAGGAACAGACCGGCACGCCGTCGAGGCGGACGGTGCAGGAACCGCACTCGCCCTGCTCGCAGGCGTTCTTCGAACCCGGCAGGCCCAGGCGCTCGCGCAGGACGTAGAGGAGGGACTCGCCCTCCCACACGTCGTCGGCTTCCTGCTGGCGACCGTTGACAGTGAAATTGACGCGCATGATTACGCAGCCCCTTCAAGCGAGCGGCCGTTGTTCGAACCGCGGTACTGCTCCCACGTCCAGACGAGCTGGCGGCGAGCCATGATGCCGACCGCGTGGCGGCGGTACTTCGCCGTGCCGCGGACGTCGTCGATCGGGTTGGCCGCGCCCGAGGCGAGGTCACCGAACTGCTTGGCGATCGACGGGGTGATGACCTTGCCGGACTCCCAGAAGCCGCCCTCTTCGAGCGCGGCGTTGAGGAACTCCTCGGCGGCCTTCGCCCGGATCGGGGTCGGCGCGGCCGAACCGATGCCGGTTCGGACCGTGCGGGTCTCGGGGTGCAGCGCCAGGCCGAACGCGCAGACCGCGATGACCATCGCGTTGCGGGAGCCGACCTTGGAGTACTGCTGGGGGCCGTCCGCCTTCTTGATGTGGACGGTCTTGATGAGCTCGTCGGCGGCCAGCGCGTTGCGCTTGACGCCGGTGTAGAACTCGTCGATCGGGATCAGGCGAGAGCCCCGTACGGACTCCACCTCGACCTCGGCACCCGCCGCGAGGAGCGCGGGGTGGGAGTCACCTGCCGGCGAGGCGCAACCGAGGTTGCCGCCGACGCCGCCGCGGTTGCGGATCTGCGGAGACGCGACCGTGTGCGAGGCGAGCGCGAGACCGGGCAGCTCCGTACGGAGGTTTTCCATGATCTGCGTGTACGGGACGGAGGCGCCCAGACGAACCACGTCCTCGCCGACCTCCCACTCCCGCAGCAGACCGATGCGGTTCAGGTCCAGGAGGTACTCCGGCCGACGGTGGTCGAAGTTGATCTCGACCATCACATCGGTGCCACCCGCAATCGGCACAGCTGTGGGGAACTCGGCCTTAGCGGCGAGCGCCTCCTCCCAGCTGGCGGGGCGAAGGAAGTCCATGTGTGGCTCTCTTCTTCTCAATCGGGTCGTTCACTTCAAGCCAGGAGGCCCCTAGGCCCTCGACTGGTCGTTCACGTGCTGTTAACGCGGTGTGGAGCCAGTACACAAGCCCCGTGTCCCTCGGGTGCAGTCACCGAAACCATGAAGGAGTTGGCTGGCGGCCTCCCTCGTCTTGTAGATTCGTATGAAAGGCAGGATGCAACGACCTGCCCGATTTCCAACGGCAACATTCGAGACAGATCGGCGGCGACATCATGCGGCTGCGCGCACTGCTGGAAACCGAGGCGCTGGGGCTGCGGCTGCTGGGCGGCGAGGAAGAACTCGACCGGACGGTCCGCGGGGTCATGACGACCGACCTGAGGGATCCCAGCCGATACCTCTCCGGGGGCGAACTCGTCCTCACTGGCCTGGCTTGGCGTCGGAATTCAGCCGACTCCGAGCCGTTCGTACGAATCCTCGCGAGCGCGGGCGTCGCCGGCCTCGCGGCCGGCGAGGCGGAGCTGGGTGCCATCCCGGACGATCTGGTATCAGCCTGTCGGCGCAACCGCCTGCCGTTGTTCGCCGTGAACGAAGACGTTGCATTCGCCACGATCACCGAGTACGTGGTGCGGCAGGTTTCCGGCGAGCGCGCCGGTGATCTCGCGGCCGTCGTCGACCGCCATCGCCGCCTGATGACCTCCGGTCCGGCCGGGGGCGGACCCGATGTGGTGCTGGATCTGCTCACCACGGACCTCGATCTGCGGGCCTGGGTGCTGTCCCCCACGGGCCGCCAGATCGCCGGAGCGGGCGAACCACTGGCCCCCGGTGTGTGCGCGGCCTTGGCCGGTGAGCACCTCGCGGCGGTCCGGACGGGCCGCAGGGGGCCGCACAGGATCTCCATCCAGGGTATTACCTACTCCCTCTTCCCGATCAGGGGACACGGCCGCGGCGGCGCGGGCGGCGCGGTCCCCCGCGACGTGCGCGAGAGCGTGCTGTCGGACTGGCTGCTGGCCGTGGAGGCCGACGCCGGCGACTGGCCGGCCGAGCGCCTGGACCTGCTCCAGGGCGTCACCCAGCTGATCGCCGTCGAGCGGGACCGGCGCGACGCGGCCCGTACGGTGCGCCGCCGCCTCGCCCAGGAGGTACTGGAGCTGGTCCAGACGGGCGCCCCGCCCGCCGAGATCGCCGCCCGCCTGCGGGTGGCGGCCCCGGTGCTGCTGCCCGGGCTGGGCGCCGCCCCGCACTGGCAGGTCGTCGTGGCCCGGGTGGACTGGGACGGCGGGGACATCCCCGGCGGCCCGGTGGCCCAGTCGCTGCTGGAGGAGATCCTGGTCGACCCGTCCGTCTCGGGACCGGAGCCGTCCGACCGGATCGCGGTGGCCCATGCGGGTGACGAGGCCATCGCCCTCGTACCGCTGCCCTCCCTGTCCGGGGACACCGGCGAGGACAAGGGCCCGGACTCGGCGCTGCACGCCGACGAGCTGCTCGCGTCCGTACGGGAGCCCCTGCAGGCCGGTCTGGCCGACGACGGCCGGCTCACCCTGGGCGTCAGCGCGGCGGTGCACTCCGCCGAGGGGCTGCGCGGGGCGCTGGAGGAGGCCCGGCACGCCCGCCGGGTCGCCGCGGCCCGCCCCGGCCGGGTCTGCGCGGCCGGGCACCACGAGCTGGCCTCGCACGTCCTGCTCCTGCCGTTCGTGCCGGACGACGTGCGCCGCGCGTTCACGGCCCGGCTGCTGGACCCGCTGCGGGACTACGACCGCCGGCACCGGGCGGAGCTGATCCCGACGCTGGAGGCGTTCTTGGACTGCGACGGCTCGTGGACCCGCTGTGCGGCGCGACTGCACCTGCACGTCAACACGCTGCGCTACCGGGTCGGGCGAATCGAGCAGTTGACGGGGCGGGACCTGTCCCGGCTGGAGGACAAGCTCGACTTCTTCCTGGCACTGCGGATGAGCTGAGAAGATCCCCTTCCGGTGCGGACGGGGGCCCGGCCGGGGCGGCTGATGATCCGTCCGGACTTTGTGAAAGAGTTCACCCGACCCCTTGGCCGAAGCCGCCGATCCGTGCTCTCATTTCGCCCCAGGGCTCGACGACGTGCTGCTTGGTTGCTTTGGGGAGGGCAATGTGGCGGATACCGCCATGTCCGGTGCCGGAACTACGGGGGGAGACGACCCCCTCCAGCGGGCGATATGGCGGCTGCGCTCGCGCGGCTGTTGGACCGACGCGGCGGCTCTGCTGACGCCACACGTCGGCAAGGGTGCCGACGCGGGCGCCGCGGTCCAGCGCACCGCGCTGCTGGTGGAGCGGTGCCTGTTCACCGGCCAGGGCTGGGCCGAGGCAGAGGACGCACTGCGGGTCGCGGAGGCGGTGGCGGTGAGCGACGACGAGCGGGGCGCGGCCGCGTGCGAGCGGGGCCAGCTGGCGTACGCCGCGACCGTGCTCGGCGTACGGGACCGGGCCGACGAGGCCCGCTCGGCGCTGGGCCGGGCCGCGGCGCTGCTGTCGCCCGGGTCGCGGACCAGGCCGCTGCTGGACTTCCGGCGGGGGCTGGTCGCGGAACACATCGCGGACGCCCCGCAGTCGGCGCTGCCCGCGTACCGGCGGGCGCACGCGGGGGCGGCGGCGCACGGCGACACCCTGCTGCTGTCCTTCACCTGGCGGCACCTGGCCGCGCTGGCCCTGCGGGATGGCGAGGTGGCGGAGGCGCGCAAGGGCTTCGCGGAGTCCCTCCGCATCCGGGAGGACCTCGGCTTCCTGATCGGCACCGCCCCGGCGCTGGCCGCGCTGGCCGAGGCCGAGCCGGAGCCGGAGGCGGCCCGCCTGCGCGCGGAGGCCCGCCGCCTGTTCCACCTCCTGGGCGGCATCCCCACCTGGCTGGCCGACCAGCTGGCCCCGTCCCCGGCGGCGTAGCCCGCCCTCCGGCCTGCGGCGCCGCGTTCTCCGGCCGTCCCTGCACGGCGCTCCGCGCCGGCGTGTGAGGCGCGGGGTTCGGGGCGGAGCCCCGGTTCTTGAGGCGCGCGGGCCCTCAGGCGGGGGCGCCCCGGAAGTGTGCGCGCACGAGGGACTCGACCGCCGCGAGGTCGCCCGCCTCGAGGGCATCCAGCAGCGCCGCGTGCTCCTCCGCGTCGGCGACGAGATCCGCCCGCCGCACCCGCGGAGCGCCCGGCAGGGGCCACTGCGCCCGCCGGTGGAGCTCCTCCGCCACCTGGACCAGCTGCTGGTTGCCCGCCAGCCCCAGCACCGCCCGGTGAAAGGCCCGGTCCGCGTCGGCATACCCCGCCGTGTCCCCCGTCGCCGCCGCCTCGGCGGTCGCCGCGGCCGCCGGGCGCAGGTCCGACCAGGTTTCCGGCAGGGCCGTACGCGCCAGCCGCAGCATCACCGGGACCTCGAGCAGCGCCCGTACCTCGGCCAGCTCCGCCCGCTCCCGCGGGGTCCGGGTCAGCACCCGGAAGCCGCGGTTGGGGAGGCACTCCACCGCCCCCTCCAGCGCCAGCTGCTGCATCGCCTCGCGCACCGGGGTCGCGGAGACCCCGAACCGCTCCCCCAGCGCCGGGCCCGAGTAGACCTCGCCCGGCACCAGCTCGCCGTCGAGCAGCGCCGCGCGCAGGGCGTCGAGAACCTGCCCGCGCACCGAATGGCGCACCACTTTCCTCGTCTGTGCCGGTACCCGGGCTCGGGCCGTGTCGTGCACTCGGTCCTCCAACAGGTCTCGACCTGTTCCGAGGATACGGCCTGATCGAGATCGGGTAAGGTAAGCCTTACCTGTTAACGATCGCTTGATCGGTGGTCCCCATGCCCGTCCTGGCCGCCCCGCCCGCCCCGCCCGCCCTGGCTGACGCGTACGCGCGCCTGACTCAGGCGTACGGCGGCCTGCGCGTCGACGAGCTCTCCACGCACGAGCCCTCCCCCCGCGGCGCGGGATGGATCGGCGCGGACGAGCTGGCGGCCGGCGGTCCGGCCCTGGACGCCTTCCTCGCCCGGGACGAGGCCCAGATCCTGCGGGACCACGGCCGCCGGCCCCGCCCGGACGTGGTCGCGGGCTTCGGACTGCACCGGTACGCCTGGCCGGCCTGCCTGCTGATCACCGTCCCGTGGTTCCTGTCGCGGCGCGTGCCCCGGCTGCCGGCCGCCGACGTCGCCTTCCACCGCGCCCGGGGCCGGATGGCGGTCCGCCCCGACACCTTCGCCTGCCTGCCGGACGACCCCGCGGCCACCCTCCCGGGGGCGCGGGTCGTAGCCGACGAGGAGGCGCTGCGCGCCGAGGTCCGGGCCGCGGTGGCCGAGCACCTCACCCCCGTACTCGAAGGCTTCGGCCCACGCATGCGCCGTCGGCACCGCGCACTGTGGGGCATGGTGACCGACGAGGTCGTCGAGGGCCTCTGGTACGTCGGCCACCTGCTCGGCGGCGACGAGGAGGCCCGCGCCATGCGCGAGTTGGAGCTGCTGCTCCCCGGCTCCACGGCCCCGTACACCGGCGGCGCGGGCTTCCGCACGCTGCCGGTCCCGGGTGGCCGCGAGCTCCCCACCCGGGACCGGGCCGCCTGCTGCCTCTTCTACACGATCCGCCCCGAGGACACCTGTGTCACCTGCCCGCGCACGTGTGACGCGGACCGGATCTCCCGTCTCACGGCCGCCGCGGGCTGAACCCACCCGTAAGACTGACCGTATTCGAACTCAACTCGCCCCTGCGAGCGAGAGTTCGAATCACAACACCCTATCCGGCGGGCCCCGCCCCCCGATTACGTCCACTTGCCCCGAAACCCGCGTGCGGGGCCGACCGGCTGCGCCACTATGGCGCCCGGAAGGCCGCATACGCGAGGCAAGGGACATCCGCATGAGACTGACCGACATATCGCTGGACTGGCTGCTGCCCGGCAGCCTGCTGATCCTGGGCGTACTTGCGGCAGTGGCGGTGCTGGCCCGGGGCAAGCGCGAAGGCGAGAAGGCCGCCGCGGCCGAGGACAGCTGGGAGCGCAGCGAGGAGCGGCGGCGGCGCAAGGAGGCCGTCTACGGGACCGCCTCGTACGTGCTGCTGTTCTGCTGCGCGGCGGTCGCCGCCGCGCTCTCCTTCCACGGACTGGTCGGCTTCGGACGGCAAAACCTCAACCTCTCCGGGGGCTGGGAGTACCTCGTCCCCTTCGGGCTCGACGGCGCCGCCATGTTCTGCTCGGTGCTCGCCGTCCGCGAGGCCAGCCACGGTGACGCCGCCCTCGGCTCGCGCATGCTGGTCTGGCTCTTCGCGGGCGCGGCCGCCTGGTTCAACTGGGTGCACGCGCCGCGCGGCGCGGGACACGACGGGGCCCCGCAGTTCTTCTCCGGGATGTCGCTCTCGGCGGCCGTGCTCTTCGACCGCGCCCTCAAGCAGACCCGCCGGGCGGCGCTGCGCGAACAGGGCCTGATCCCGAGGCCGTTGCCGCAGATCCGGATGGTCCGCTGGCTGCGGGCGCCCCGGGAGACCTTCGAGGCGTGGTCGCTCATGCTGCTGGAGGGGGTGCGCACCCTCGACGAGGCCGTGGACGAGGTGCGCGAGGACAAGAAGGAGAAGGAGCAGGACCGCCACCGAAGGCGCGAGCAGCACCGCCTGGACCGCGCGCACATCAAGGCGCTGGGACGGCAGAACCGGGCGTTCGGCCGCGTGGGCCGGGCCCGTCAGGTCGATGTGCCGGGGCTGGCCCCCGGAGCGGGCTCCGCGCCGGTCGGCGCGGAGCCGGCCATAGCGGAAACAGGACAGCTGCCCCTTCGGCGCCGGCCCTCCCTGCAGGCCGTGAACGGAACCGAACCCGCTGAGGCGGGCGGTCCCCGGACGGTTGACCTCACCGCCGAGGACGACACCCAGACGCTCCCCCGGCTCGACTCGCTGGAGCGCAAACTCAAGGACCTGGAGCAGCAGTTCGGCTGAACACCGGCCGCTCCACAAGGCCCCGCGGGGCCCGCCTGTCCACTCAGGCGGGCCCCGCTTCGCATGCGCCGTCCAGCTCGAACCACACCACCTTGCCGCTGCCGAGCGCGAGCGCGTCCACGCCCCACGCGTCGGCGAGCGCCTGTACGAGCACCAGCCCCCGGCCGTGCGTACCGTCGTCGGCGGACGGTACGTGCGGCCGCGGGCGGCGTGCGGCGTAGTCCCGGACCTCCACCCTCAGCCGGGTGGCGGCGAGGCTCGCGGACACCTCCGCGCCCTGATCGGTGTGCACGAGGGCATTGGTGACGAGTTCGGTGACGAGCAGCTCGGCCACCTCGGCGGTGTCGGCCTGGCAGCGATGTCGCATCAACTCCCGTAAGGCCCTGCGCACTTCGCCCACCGCCTTCAGATCGGCCCGGCGTACGCTGCGGGAGATCTCCCGTGCGTCCGCCGCTCCGCCGTCCCGCTCGGACGGTTCGCGCGGCACCGGCAGCCCCCTTCTCCACAGCTTCCCGCTCTTCGCCCCCACCCGCACGGCGATGTACCTCCCGTGTGCATTGCTCTCGAACAGGCCTACGGGATGCATGCCCGCCGGGGGAATCCGCACTCCTGCGGGCTCACGGGCGCGGTACGTTGCGGAGGTTGGATCGAGCCATCTGGAGCATCCGGCCCACCCCGCCGTCCAGGACGATCTTGCTGGCGGACAGTGCGAAACCGGTCACCATCTCGGCACTGATCCTCGGCGGGATGGACAGGGCGTTGGGGTCCGTCACCACGTCCACCAGGGCGGGCCCCTTGTGCTTGAACGCGTCCTTCAAAGCCCCTGTGAGCTGCTTGGGCTTCTCCACGCGGACCCCGTACGCCCCCGCCGCGCGGGCGATCGCCGCGAAGTCGGGGTTCTTGTTCGTCGTTCCGTACGAGGGCAGGCCGGAAACCAACATCTCCAACTCGACCATTCCGAGGGATGAGTTGTTGAAGAGGACCACTTTGACGGGCAGGTCGTACTGCACCAGGGTGAGGAAATCTCCCATCAGCATCGAGAAACCACCGTCACCCGACATCGACACCACTTGACGTCCGCGATCGGTGAACTGTGCCCCGATGGCCTGCGGGAGGGCGTTGGCCATGGAGCCGTGGCTGAAGGAGCCGATGATGCGCCGCTTGCCGTTCGGGGAAAGATAGCGCGCGGCCCACACGTTGCACATGCCCGTGTCAACGGTGAAGACGGCGTCGTCGTCGGCCAGTTCGTCGAGCACCGAGGCCACGTACTCGGGATGGATCGGCATGTGCTTCTCCACCTTGCGCGTGTACGCCTTCACCACCCCCTCCAGCGCGTCCGCGTGCTTCTTCAGCATCCGGTCGAGGAAGCGCCGGTCCGTCTTGGCCTTCACCCGGGTGTTCAGGGCGCGCAGGGTCTCCCGTACGTCTCCCCAGACGGCGAGGTCCAGCTTGGAGCGGCGGCCCAGGTGCTCGGGACGGATGTCCACCTGCACGATCTTCACATCGTCGGGGAGGAAGGCGTTGTACGGGAAGTCCGTGCCGAGCAGGATCAGCAGGTCGCACTCGTGGGTGGCCTCATAGGCCGCGCCGTAGCCCAGCAGTCCGCTCATGCCGACGTCGTACGGATTGTCGTACTGGATCCACTCCTTGCCGCGCAGGGCGTGCCCGACCGGGGCCTTGACCCGGCCGGCGAACTCCATCACCTCGGCGTGCGCGCCCGCGGTGCCGCTGCCGCAGAACAGCGTGACCTTGTCCGCGTCGTCGACCAGCCGGACGAGCTTCTCGATCTCGCCCTCGCCGGGCCGCACCGTCGGCCGCGCGGTCACCAGCGCGTGCTCGACCGCCTTCTCCGGAGCCGGCAGCGAGGCGATGTCGCCCGGCAGCGCGACCACGCTGACGCCGCTGCGGCCGATGGCGTGCTGTACGGCGCTCTGCAGCAGCCGGGGCATCTGCTTCGGGTTGGAGATCAGCTCGCTGTAGTGGCTGCATTCACGGAACAGCTGGTCGGGATGGGTTTCCTGGAAGTAGCCGAGGCCGATCTCGCTGGAGGGGATGTGCGAGGCGAGCGCGAGGACCGGCGCCATCGAGCGCTGGGCGTCGTACAGGCCGTTGATGAGATGGAGGTTGCCGGGGCCGCAGGAGCCCGCGCAGGCGGCGAGCCTGCCGGTGATCTGGGCCTCGGCGCCGGCCGCGAAGGCGGCCGTCTCCTCGTGCCGGACCTGGATCCACTCGATGTCACCCGTCCGGCGGATGGCGTCGACGATCGGGTTCAGGCTGTCCCCGACGACTCCGTACATCCGCCGCACGCCCGCGCGTACGAGGATGTCGACGAACTGCTCCGCCACGTTCTGCTTGGCCATGGAGGGGGCGCCCTTTCCGGTTCGGCTCTGCCGTGTGCGCCTTCCATCCACGCATGTTCCGGGCGGTTACGCCTCCCAGACCGCGGCGGCCGTCCGGTCGTCGGCGTATCCCTTGAGCCGGAGCTGGGTGTCCGCGAGGAAGGCGGCGAGGCCGGGCGGGTCCCCCTCGGACCAGCGTGCGGCGAGCTCGGCGGCGAGCAGGCCCTCCTCGCGCATCGGGTCCGCGAGGCCGCCCGAACAGAGCAGCACGGTGTCGCCGGGGCGGGCCACGGAGGCACGGAAGAAGAAGGGGAGCCCGCCGTCCGCGCCGGTGGCGTCCTTGCCGCGGTGGACGGCGGGCTCGTCCGGGCCGGCCGGCTCCAGGTCCTGCCAGCGCCCTTCGCGCAGCCGGAACAGTCCGCCCGCGCCGGCGCCGAAGGCGACCCGGGTCCGGCACTGCGGATCCACCGGGAGCAGCAGCCCGCGCAGCCCCGCGGTGTACGCCGCCTCCTCCAGGCCCAGCTCGGCGGCGCGGGCCCGCAGCCGCCCGTAGCCCCGGTCGGTGAGCCGCTGGAGCCCTGAGCGCAGGGCGTCGCGCCGCCCGGCCCGGATGTCCTCGGCGAGCCGCTCCTGGCTGCGGCCGACGGCCGCGGCGACCGTGCGGCACACCTCGGCGGCGGCCGCCGCGGCCCCGGGGGCGGCGCGGTCGCCCCCGGCGAGGGCGACCAGGACCAGGGCGTCCGGGCCGCTGCCGAAGCGGGCGGTGAGCAGGAAGTCCCGGCGGGCCTCGCCCCGGAAGCGGGCGGAGTCCCCGCGCAGGGAGGCGGCGCGCAGGGTGTAGCTCCCGTAACGGGCCCCCTCCAGGACGGTGTCGGGGGTCAGCGCGTCGAGCGCGGCCGGGTCGGCGGCGGCCAGGGCCCCAGGCTCGGCGGCGTAGGTCGGCGCGCGGTCGCCCAGGTGCCGTACCTCGGGCCGGTCACGGGGGTCGGGCGGGGCCGCGGGCGCGGCTTCGGGCCGGGCCCGGGCGGCGGCCTGCTCCGGCTCGGCGACCGCGCCGGGCTCCGCGGGCGCCGCCCCCCACCGCCACACGGGCAGTTCGGCGGATGCGGGGACCGGCGCGGGGGGCGCGGGCGGTACCGCCACGTCCCCCAGGGCGTACCAGGTCGGCCCGCCCTCCCGCGGATCCCGCGGCGGCGGCAACGCCACGCCGTCGCCGGGCGGCACCGGGGGCGGTGGCGGGACGGGCTCGCGCCGGGGGGCCGGTACCACCGCGCCCGGCGGCCGCCGGTCTGCGGGCACGGCGGGGTCCGGCGCCGGAACGTGGCCCGGCTGCCCCGCCGGTCCGGGCGGCGGGTCCGTCACCAGGACCGCCGCCGAGCGGAAGCGGTGGTCCAGGGTGTCGCCGTCCCCGGCCCCCTCCCCGTGGTCGGGTTCCACCCCCGGGTCCGGGTCCTCGTAGAGCTTCTGCCACCAGTCGTCCGCGCCCTGCTGACTCATGCCCCCATTGTCGGCCTCCGAGGGGGGCGGAAACCGCGGAATGCACGAAAAGGGTCCACCGGACCGCCGTCCGGTGGACCCTTCCCGCTTCAGTCGTACGACCTAACGGATGTCGTACGCCCGCGCTACCGTCTGGGTGACGGAAGCGCCGTTCGCGTCGGTCAGCTCGACCTTGAGCGTGACCGGCTTTCCGGAGGCGCCGGCGTGGTCCACGGTCGCGGTCCACTTGCCGCCGCGCTCGCTCACCCGGGCCTCGGTCCAGTTCTCGCCGTCGTACGAGTACGACAGCTTCGCGGACTTCAGCGCGCCGGGCGCGTAGCCCGCGTGCCCGGTGACGCTCAGGCCGATGGTCTGCCCGTCGGCCGCCGCCACCGTCTTCATGCCGTCCAGCGGGGCCGCGTACCTCGGGAAGAGGATCGCCAAGCCCTGGGAGTACGCCGAGGCGTCGAGCTTCGAGGTGAAGCCCCAGGTCGTCTGGACGGCGGTGGAGCGCTGCCAGGTCCGCGACGGCGGCCCGATCTTCTCGATGGACTGGGTCAGTTCGTAGCGGCCCTGCCCGGCCGGGACCTCGAAGACCCCGAACGGGTACCAGCTGTCGCCGATGACCTCGCCGTCGCGCTTGAGCTGGAGTCCGCCGATGTCACCGAAGGAGCCGGGCTGCGCGTAGTGGCCGAAGTCGCCCCACATGGCGGGGGCGAAGCCGATCAGGTTGCCCTGCCGCTCGGCGGCCAGGGTCTCCTTGCCCGCGCGGTCGCGCGGGGCGACCGGCCCGGTCACGCCGTCGTACCAACTGGCGCTGGACTTGGCGCCCTTGGCGTACGTGCGCTGCTCCCCGGTCATGAACTCCCCCCAGGGGAAGCTGCTGGAGAGGATCTGGTCCCAGGCCGTGTCCCCGGCGGTGTAGTACTCGGTCCGCTTGCCGGGGGCCGCGACGGTCTCGAAGCCGCCGAAGTAGACCGCGCTGCCGATGGGCCGGTACGCGCCGGCGATGTCGATGAAGTCGGCCGCCACGCCCATGGAGTTGTAGGTGGCTTCCACCTGTCCCAGCTCGCGGTCACGCACCTTGTACGTGTGGTTGCCCTGTACCTCCCGCGTCTCGGGGAAGGCGAGGGAGTAGACGTACGGGCTCTTCGCCGCGCCCTTCCAGGACAGCGAGACCTTGCCCGCCGCCAGCCTCGCCAGCAGGCCCTTGCCCTCGGCGGACTCGATGGCCAGCGTGGGCAGGTTGCCCCCGAAGCCGGTGGAGGCGACCCAGCGGCCCGGGGTCTCGCGGTAGGCGAGGACCGCCAGGGCCCCGGCGGCCTGCGCGTCGCGGGCCACCTCGTAGAGCGCCCCGTCCGTTGCCTTGACCAGCACGACCGCTCCCTCGGCGCCGGCCGCGGCCAGTTCCTCGGGGGTGCCCGTGCCCGCGTCGACCAGCGGCGCGGAGCCGGCCCCGTCGAGGTTGTCGCTGCCGGTGCTCGCCGTGATCGGGTGCAGGACCGGACCGCCGACGGCCTTCAGCTCGGAGAGCAGGGGCGCGGCCGCCCGCCAGTAGCTGCCGAACTCGAACTGTCCTTCCTTGGCGCGGCCTTCGACCGAGGCGTAGTAGCCGCGGATGGTCCGGCCGCCCATGGCGGTGCCGGCGTGCAGCCACACGTCGTCCCAGCTGCGGGCGAAGCCGAGGGTGGTGTTGCGGGCCTCCAGCGGCTTGTCGCCCTCGATGCCCAGGCGCCCGGCCCTGCGGGCGTCCAGTACGACCACGGTGTCCTTCTTCACCTCCACCTGCGGGCGCCCCAGGTAGGTGAGCGAGTCGACCATCGGGTTCTCGGCGGTGTCGCCGGCGTCCGGGGTGGCGACGAAGGCGGAGAGGAAGTAGGAGCCCGGGCGCACCCGGTAGACCTGGTCCGCGGCGCCGTCGTTGAAGCGGCGCTCGCCGCTGGCGTCGTCGGTGCCGATGACGTCCAGGGACGAGGGTCCGGCGGCCGGCTTGCCCGCGCGGTCGAGGAGCTTGACCCGCAGGGTGACCGTCTCCGGCTCCACGTAGAGGGAGAAGGGGGTGGAGACGTGCACGCCGTTCGCTGTGGCGACGACGCGGCCGGTGACGTCACCGTACTGGGAGCGCGCCAGCTTCGCGGTCGGGTCGAGGGCGAGCGGCACCTTGACGGTGGCGCCGGCCGGGACGGTGACGGTCCGCTTGTCGGGGCGGGCGACCTGGCTCCGGACGGCCGAGCCGTCGTTGCCGGTGACCTTCTCGACGGAGAGGTTCAGGGTGACGGGCTTGGTGCCCGTGTTGGTGTACGGGACCTCGACGCTCCGGCGGTCGCTGCGGTCCTGCGGCCAGTTGTACGAGCCGCCCTGCACGGCGGGGGCGCCGGTGACGGTGGCGTCGACGGCGGCCTTGACGTCGAGGCGGCCGCCGCCGGTCTCCCGTACGTCGCCGGGGACACCGGAGTCGGCCGAGCCGACGAGGGCGGCCTTGACCTGCTGCCCGGTCCAGTCGGGGTGGCGCTGCTTGACGATGGCGGCGGCGCCCGCGACGTGCGGGGTGGCCATCGAGGTGCCGGACATGGACTGGTAGGCGTACACCCCGCGGCCGCCCATGTTGGCGGCGGAGATGCCGACGCCGGGGGCGGCGATCTCGGGCTTGAGGGTGTGCTGGAGACCGGCCGGGCCACGGCTGGAGAAGACGGCCGTGGTGTCGTCGCGGTCCACGGCGCCCACCGTCAGCACGCTGGCGGCGCAACCGGGAGAGGAGACCGTGTTGTTGCCGGGGCCGGAGTTGCCGGCGGCGATGACGAACAGCGGGCCCTGCTGGGACAGCTTCTCGGCGGCCGCGGCGAGCGGGTCGTCGCAGGCGGTCTGGGAGGGGTCGCCGAGGCTCATCGAGACCACGTCGGCCTTGGACGCGACGGCCCACTCCATGCCCGCGATGATCCACGAGTCCAGGCCGTAGCCCGCGTCGTTGAGGACCTTGCCGCTGAGCAGCTCGGCGCCGGGGGCGACGCCCTTCTTGGCGCCGCCGCTCTCCGCGCCGGAGCCGCCGACGGTGGAGATGGTGTGGGTGCCGTGGCCCTGCCGGTCGGCGTCGGTGTCGGAGTCGGTGAAGTTCTTCGACTCGGCGACCCGGCCCTTGAGGTCGGGGTGTTCCAGGTCGGTGCCGGTGTCGAGGACGGCGACCTTGGTGCCCTTGCCGTCGTATCCGGCGGCCCAGGCGGCGGTGGCGTTCACCTGCTTGGTGGAACGCTCCAGGTTGGCCTGCACCTTGCCGTCCAGCCACAGCTTCTTCAGCCCGCCGGGCGCGGCGGAGCGGGAGCGGGCGTCCACGGCGGCGCCGGTGACGTCGGCCCAGAAGTCGGCGGCCCGCTGCTTGTCCGCGGCGAGTGCGACACCGCCGATGGAACCGAGGACGAGGGAGCGCTCGGCGCCGCGGGGCGCGGGCGGGGCGCTGCGCGCGAGGTTCACGGAGCCGTCGTAGACCGCGATGAGCGGGAGCTTCTTGGCGTGCGCGTCGTCGTAGCCCTGCCGGATCAGGCCGGTGACGTTGAAGAGCTCCTCGTCCACCGTGCCCGCGGCGAGGGCCTTGGCCGCGCTCTGCGGGTAGACGTAGAGGTCCTTGCCCGACTGGCGGGTCTGCACGATCGGCTGCGAGCCGTCCTCGCGGGGCATGGCCGTGGCGGCGGTGCGGCCGGCCGCGTCGGTGGAGACCACGATCCGGTCACCGGTGACCAGGGTCACCGTGACGGGCGCGGCGGACTGCTTTCCGGCCGCCTCGCTGCCCACGAGCGGTCTCCTGTCCGGCCCTCCGTCGCTCGGCTGTGCCGTGGACTGGCCGACGGCGGTGACGGCCAGGACGGCCGCGATCGCCGCTCCCAGTGCCGTACGCGATATCGGGCGCATCGCTCTCCCCAGGTGAATTCCGGCCAACTACTGCATTGCACGGCAAACGAGCCGCGTAAATGGCTTCTGGCCAGCGGATGTTGGTGCTGCGGTGGCGTCACCTTGGCAGAGACGCGGGGGGTGCGGCGATGATGTCCGAGGCGGGTTTGCGCCGTGGCCGCTTCCCGCCAGGCACGGTCGAAAGGGTGGGGTGGACGGATGTTGGGTGCGATAGGCCTCGACGAGGGCCAGGAGTCGGCGTACCGCGCGCTGGTGGCGCTGGGGGCGGCGGAGGTGCCCGACCTGGCCCACCGGCTGACCCTGCCGGTGCCGCAGACGGAGCGGGCCCTGCGGCACCTGGAGCGCCACGGGCTCGCGGCGCAGTCCTCGGCGCGGCCGGGCCGCTGGGTGGCGGCCCCGCCCGGGGTGGCGCTGGGCGCGCTGCTGACCCAGCAGCGGCACGAGCTGGAGCAGGCGGAGCTGGCCGCGGCGCTGCTGGCGCAGGAGTACCGGGCGGAGGCGGCCGAGCCGGCGGTGCACGACCTGGTGGAGGTCGTGACGGGTGCGAGCGCGGTGGCGCACCGCTTCCACCAGCTCCAGCTGGGCGCGGTGGAGGAGGTGTGCGCGCTGGTCAGCGGCCGGCCGCAGGTGGTCACGGGCACGGACAACGAGGCGGAGGAGCGGGCCGCCGTACGGGGCGTCGAATACCGGGTGGTCATCGAGCGCGAGGTGCTGACGACGCCGAGCGGGATCCGGGAGGCGTCCACGGCGCTCGCCCGGGGCGAACGCATCCGCGTGACGGGGCAGGTTCCGACGAAGCTGGTCATCGCGGACCGGACGCTGGCGATGGTGCCGCTGACCGTGCGGGGTGCGGAGCCGGCGGCACTGGTGGTGCACGCGTCGGGGCTGCTGGAATCGCTGATGGGCCTGTTCGAGGCGGTGTGGCGGGAGGCGCTGCCGCTGCGGCTGGGCGCCACGGGCCACGCCGAGGAGGGGGACGGCGGGCCCGACATCACGGACCTGGAGATCCTGTCCCTGCTGCTGGCGGGGATGACGGACGCGAGCGTCGCGAAGCACCTGGAACTGGGGCTGCGGACCGTACAGCGGCGGGTCAAGGGCCTGATGGAGCTGTCCGGGGTGACGACGCGGCTCCAGCTGGGCTGGCACGCGTACGAACGGGGCTGGGTGGCCCGGTAGACCCTGGTCGGGCAGGCTGAACAGATGGATCTGCCTCAGCTGCTCCTGGTGGGGCTGGTGATGCTGCTCGGGGTGCTCGGGGTGCTGGTCCCGGGCGTGCCGGGGACCTGGCTGGTCTGGGCGGGGCTGATGTGGTGGGCGCTGCACGAACGGTCGGGGACGGCGTGGATCCTGCTGGTGTCGGCGACGGCCCTGCTGCTGGTGGTCCAGGTGGTCCAGTGGCAGCTCCCGCCGAGGCGGCTGCGCGGCGTCGGGGTCACCCCCCGGATGACGGCGTACGCGGGTGCGGGCGCGGTCCTGGGCTTCGTACTGGTGCCGGTGCTGGGAGCCGTGCCGGGCTTCGTCGGCGGCATCTACCTGTGCGAACGCCGGCGCCTCGGCACCCACGGCGAGGCGTGGTCCTCGGTCCGCGCGGTGATGCGGGCGGTGGGCACGAGCGTGCTGGTGGAGCTGTTCGCGTGCCTGCTGGTGGTCGGGGCGTGGGCGGGCGCGGTGGTGTGGTCGTAGGCCTGCGGCCTAGGGCCGGCGGCCGATGCGGTGGGGTGCGGCGGCTGCGAGGGTGTGAGGCATGACGGAGTTCAAGGGTTTCAGCGAGGCGGAGCTGGCCTACCTGCGGTCGCAGCATCTGGGCCGGCTGGCGACGGTGGACGGGGCCGGGCAGCCGCAGGCGAACCCGGTGGGGTTCTTCCCGCAGGACGACGGGACGATCCTGGTGGGCGGGATGGCGATGGGCACGACGAAGAAGTGGCGCAACCTCGTCGCCAACCCGCGGCTGTCCTTGGTCGTGGACGACCTGGTGAGCACCCGGCCGTGGCGCGTGCGGGGCGTGGAGATCCGCGGGCGCGCCACGCTGGAGGTCGGCCCGCACGCGCTGGGCCCGCACTTCAGCCCGGAAGTGATCCGCATCCACCCGGTCCGGGTCTTCACGTGGGGCCTCGAGCCCTGACCCCGCACCCGCGCGTCAATCGCCGGCGGGGCTGAGATATGCGGGCGGTACCGCCTCCCAGGCGCGGGGACCGCGGGCGCAGCCCGGGCCGGAGCCTGACGTAGCCGCCCGGCACCGGGCCGGAGCCCGGCGCCCCGAGCACCGGCACGGGGGCCCGGCGCGGCCGAAGCCGAACCGCCGAGCCCCCGGCAGGGGTCAGGCTCGGCCGCGCTTCGCCGCGTAGTTCGCGCGGCCCTCCGCCGACTTCAGGCGCCAGTCGCGGCGGATCTCCGAGCGGAGCCTCGCGTCCGTCTTCGCGACGATCCGCTGGTTCTCCCGCAGCAGCTTGCGGTAGCTCTCCAGCCGCCGCTCCGGCAGCGCCCCCGCGTCCACGGCGGAGAGCACCGCGCACCCCGGCTCCGCCTCGTGCGCGCAGTCCTGGAACCGGCAGGACCCGGCGTACTCCTCGATCTCCGAGAACACCTGCCCGACGCCCGCCTCCGCGTCCCACAGCCCGACGCCCCGCAGCCCGGGGGTGTCGATCAGGACGCCGCCGCCCGGCAGGGCGAGGAGGTTGCGCGTCGTCGTCGTGTGGCGGCCCTTGCCGTCGACGTCGCGCGTCTCCTGGACCTCCATGACGTCCGTACCGAGGAGCGCATTGGCCAGCGTGGACTTGCCCGCACCGGAGGTGCCGAGCAGCACGCTCGTGCCGCCCGCCACGACGGCGGCCAGCACGTCCGTGCCCTCCCCGGTCAGGGAGGAGATGGTGAGCACCTGGACGCCCGGCGCGGTGGTCTCGACGTCCTGGACCAGGTACCCGAGGGACACCGGGTCCGGGACGAGGTCCGCCTTGGTCAGGACGACGAGCGGCTGCGCGCCCGACTCCCAGGAGAGTGCCGACTTGTGCAGCAGCGCATCACCACTGGAGCTGGACATCGCGAGGGCGAGGAACCGCTCGATCCGCCCGAGGTCGAGTTCGACCGCGAGGGACACACAGATGACGATGTGATCGATGTTGGTGGCCAACACCTGGCCCTCGGAACGCTTCGACGACGTCGACCGCACGAAGGCCGTACGGCGAGGGAGGATCGTGCGCGCGTACCGCGGATCACCGCCTTCGGGATCGACGGCGACCCAGTCCCCCGTGCACACGACCTTCATCGGATCACGGGGAACTACGAACTCGGTGTCGGCCCGGATGACGCCAGCAGGCGTGGCGACGTCGCACTGGCCACGGTCGACCCGTACGACCCTGCCGGGGACCAGACCCTGCGCAGCGTACGGAGCGAACTCGGCCGCCCAGCCTTCGTCCCAGCCGTAGGCGGCGAGAACGTGCTGAGCATCAGGAGTGGAAGATGCGTTGAGCGAAGCGTTGAACAAGGGGAACCCTTCAAAGGGTGGCCCCGGCGGCGCGCTCTGCGCGCGGAAGTCGAGTGGGTGTCAGCCGGAGACCACAGGGGTGGAAACGATGAACTCCTGAATGCGGGCAGCGCCCGTCACCATGACAGTCATCAATGTCCTCACCTCCTGCTTCTTCTCAACGAACCAACACCGTTCCCTCGGGAACGGATGAGTAGAACCATAGCCCTGCCCCAGGCACGACACCAGCGGTTAAATTGCGGGGCCGACGTCAGGCCGCGGGTCGTACAGCATCCTGGGCGAGGACCTTGGTGAAGCTTCCCCGTGACGTGCGGATGGTGGGCGCCCATCTCCTGACCGCCGGGCCCGGGCGCTGTCCGGAGGCGGGGCCCGGGGGATCGCCGGGGTGCGGTGGCCCCCCGCCGGGGGAGGTCCTTGCTATCCGCAGGCAATCTTGTGCACTTGGCTGTGGGCTGACACTCTCTGGCTGTGATCGTCACGAGCGCGTCATTGACCGAGGTGGACTAGTCGTGTCCGCCTGGTGGGTGCGCGGCCTTCACCCCGCCGAACTGCCGTGCAGAGAGCGGCCGGAGTGGGCGGAGTTCACCGAGACGGCCCTTGCCAGGATGTCGGCGCAGCCGTCCGCGCCGGGCGGTGACCTGCCGGGGACGAGTGGGTTCGCGGCCGTTCTCGCGCCGTTCGCCGAGCTGGCCGGAGTGCGGCTGACTTCGGCGGTCGGCCGCATACCGGTGGAACTCGCGCCTGTCGTCCGCGAGTTCGTAGGCCGGCTCGCCGCAACGTTGGGGCGGCTGGCGGCCCGGACGCTGGTCCTGGAACTCCATGTCGCCAGAGTGGGCGGGCGGCTCTCGGGCGACACAGGGTCAGAGCGCTTCCGTTCCTTCCTCGGCACGGTCTCGACTCGGGCGGGAATGACCGGGCTGTTCAACGAATACCCCGTACTCGCCAGGATATTGGCCCAGAGCTGTGTCAACTCCGCGGCCGCGCTGGCGGAGCTGCTCGATCGGTTCGGCGCCGACCGCGCGGAACTGGTGGCGACCCTGCTGCACGGCGCCGACCCCGGGCTGCTCGTCGCGGTCGACCGGACGGCCGGCGACGGGCACCGGCGCGGGCGCAGCGTCGCGGTGCTGCGCTTCGCCGACGGCACGCGGGTGGTGTACAAGCCGCGGCCGATCGGCGCGCACCGGCACTTCAACGAACTGGTCGGCTGGTTCAACGCCCGGCCCGGGACGCCCGGGCTGCGGACGCTGGCCCTGCTGGACCGGTCCGACTACGGCTGGGTGGAGTACGTCTCGCCCGAGCCCTGCACAACGGGCACGCAAGTGGAGCGCTTCTATCACCGTCAGGGCGCACTGCTCGCCCTGGTCCACCTGCTGGACGCCACCGACCTGCACTATGAGAACCTGATCGCGTGCGCGGACCAGCCCGTCCTGGTCGACATCGAGACCCTCTTCCACCCGCCCGGCCCGGCGGCGCCGGTGGCCGCGGAGGAGGAGTCGGAGGAGGACCCGGCGGCGCTCGTACTGACCGGATCGGTGCTCCGGACCGGCCTGTTGCCGCATCTGCTGGTCGGGGACGAGACGGCGCTGGACGCCTCCGGCCTGGGCGGAGACCCGGGCGCCCGGGCGCCGGTGGAGGTGGTGGACTGGGCGGCGGCGGGCACCGACGAGATGCGGCTCGTCCGCCGGGTCGGTGCGCTGGGCGGCGCCGCGAACCGCCCACGGCTGGACGGCGTGGACGCCGACCCCGAGGCGTACGCCGAGGCGCTGCTCGCCGGGCTCCGCGCCGGGCGGCGCGCGATCCTGGACGGCCGGGACGAACTGCTGTGCGAGCAGGGCCTGTTGCAACGGTTCGCCGACGACGTGGTGCGGGTGGTGGCGCGGGGCACCCAGCTGTACGCGATGGTGCTGACCGAGTCGACCCACCCCGATGTCCTGCGGGACGCGGCGGAACGGGACGCGATCCTGCGGCTGTTGGGGACGGACGCCCTCGGCGACCCGGGCTGGCCGCTGGTCCTGGAGGACGAGATCGCCGAGTTATGGGAGGGCGACATCCCGCTGTTCACCACCAGGCCCGCAGCGGTGGACCTGTGGAGCGGCACGGGCCGACGGCTGCCCGGCGCCCTTGAACGCCCCGGTCTGGACCGGGTGGCCGACCGGCTCCGCGCGATGGACCGGGACGTGGCCGACACCGACAGCCCCGGCAGCCTCGGCGGTCAGGAGTGGATCGTCCGGGCGGCGATGGCGAGCCGGTCCACTGCCCCCGCCCACGGGACCGGTACGCCGATCGCAGAGTCGGTTGCGCAGTTGGCCGCCGGACCAGGGGCGCGGATCGCTGCCCCCCGTGACCGGCTGCTCGCCGCCGCCCGGGGCATCGCGGACCAGCTGCTGGGCCGGGCCCACCACGGCCCGGCCCGGACGAACTGGCTCGCGCTCGAACTGCTCGGCGACCGGTACTGGCGGGTCGGCCCCGCAGGCGCCGACCTGGCGGGCGGCTACCCGGGGCCGGCTGTCTTCCTGGCTGAACTCGCCACGCTGACGGGGGAATCCCACTACGCGGAGGCGGCCCACCGGGTGCTGCGGCCGGTGCCGCGCCTGCTGGACCGGCTCGCGGCGCGGCCCGAGGAGCTCGGCGTGGTCGGGTCGGGGGGTTTCGCGGGTCTGGGCGGCATCGTCTACGCGCTCGCCCGGGTGGCCACCGAGCTGGACGATGCCGAGATCCGTGACTGGATCGCGCCCGCGACGGCCCTCACGGTCGCCGCCGCCGAGGCGGAGGACACGCAGGGGGTCCGCGACGGCACCGCCGGCGGCCTGGCCGCGCTGCTCGCCGTACACCGGATCACGGGCGCGGCCGAGGCCCGGCGGGCTGCCGAGGTGTGCGCGGCCCGGCTGGCCGGGCGGCCGTTGCCCCCGACGCCCGGCTTCGCGGCGGGCGCGGCCGGGGTGGGCTGGGCGCTGCTCGGCTTCGCGGCGGCCGGGGGCGGAGCCCGCTACGAGGCGGCCGGCACGGCTGCACTGCGGTCGGCGGTGACGGGGACGGCGGCGGCGCGCGCCGAGGGGGTGTCCGGACTGTCGTGGTGCGAGGGCCTGCCGGGTGTCGCGCTGGCGCTGGCCGACAGCCCGGCCGCGATGGCGGACCCCGCGCTGGCCGCGGCCGTCGCGGACGCCGTCCGGCTGGTCTCCTCGGCGGGCCCGCTGCCCGGTCACAGCCTCTGCCACGGTGAACTCGGCATCCTCGAACTGCTCGGCGCCGCGCCCGGCCCCGAGGCCGGCCGGGCGCTGGCCCGCCGGACCGGCGCCCTGCTGGAGGCTCTCGACCGGCACGGTCCCCGCTGCGGCACACCCGCCGCCCTGCCCACCCCGGGCCTGCTGACCGGCCTCGCCGGGATCGGCCACGGCCTGCTGCGGCTCGGCTTCGCAGACCTCACAGCTTCGGCGCTACTCCTGCGGCCGCCGACTTCTGAACGTCCGTCGGTTCCGACGGCGCAACCCTCCGGAAAGGAAGTCCTGTCATCATGAATGCCAACGATCTGGTGCAGTCGTGGAAGCAGCCGGGCACGCGGTCTGGCACCGCGGCTGATCACCCGGCCGGTGAGATCAGATTGCGCGCGGGCGGCGGTCTCGGGCGCCGTTCCGGCCTGCTGGGCGCGCACCAGAGTGTCGCGCTCACGAACTGCCCGTGGCCGACCGTGACCATTCCCGTGGTGCCCGACGAGGAACGCCGGTAGTCAGGAGCGACAGGCCTGGTGGCGGCCGGCTTGGCCGGTGCGCCGGTGACCGGCCAACGACGAGCCGGTGAATTGTGGTCGGCCCGGTGGAAGAAACCGTTGTGGCAGAACCATTTGGGTGGGGAGGTAGGGGAGCCGGCGCGCCCGTTGCGTGGTGCCGGTCCCCTGTTGGACATGCTGCTGGATGGTGCCGTCGCGATGCCCGTGCGGTTGCGCCGAGTGGCCGGATTCGCAGCTGTCGAATCGTCGGGATGAACCAGTAACCTGCATATATGCGTACCACTTCGCCGGTCACCATCGGCCGGGACGCCGAACTCGCGTTGTTCTACAGAACCCTGACAGAACTTCAGCGAGCGGCCGGTCACACGGTTTTTCTGTTGGGCGAGGCCGGGATGGGGAAATCCCGCCTGGTCGGCGACTGTGCCGACCAGGCCGCCGGTCTGGGTCTGCCGGTCCTGCGAGGTCGTGGCAGTTCGGCCGGTGCGGGCACGCCGTTCCGTCCGCTCGCCGAGGCGCTGCACTCGCGGTTCCGGACCAGCGGCGTCCCGGCGGACCCGGAACTCGGGCCGTACCGGCTGGCGTTGGCCCGGCTGATCCCCGAATGGCGGAATCCTGCGTACCCGGGCTCCCCCGAGAGCGTGGTCGAACTCGCCGAGGCGCTGCTGCGGCTGCTGACCGTGCTCGGCCGGGAGGCGGGCTGCGTCCTGCTTCTGGAGGACCTGCACGACGCGGACTCCGAGACCGTCGCCGTGGTCGAGTACCTGATGGACAATCTGGCCGGCCAGCCCGTGCTGCTGGTGGCCACCCTGCGGCCGGACCCCGGGCCCGCGCTCGATCTGGCCCGTGCGGCCGAGCGGCGGCGGGCCGCCTCGGTCGTCGCCCTCCGGCCGCTCGACGAGCCGGGGGCCCGGGCGATCGCGGCCGGCTGCCTCGGTGTGCCGGATCAGCGGGTGCCTGGCGCGGTGGTCGACCGGCTCGTCCGGTGGAGCGACGGAAACCCTTACCTGATCGAGGAGTTGCTGGCCGAGATGGTCCGCTCCGGGGCGCTCTGCGAGCAGGGGACCTGGGTGGTGGTCGGTGACCTGACCGGGACGGTCCCCGCGACGGTCGTCCAGGGCTATGGGCACCGCCTCGACCTGCTCGACCCGCAGACCCGTGAACTTCTGCTGTTCGCAGCGGCCTTGGGCTCCCGGTTCACGCTCTCCACCCTGCGGCTCGTCACCGGGCACGGTGACCGGGCGCTGCTCGACCAGCTGCACGCCGCGGCCCGGGCCAACTTCGTACTCCCGGACGCCTCGGCGGCCGACGAGTACGTCTTCCGGCACGCCCTCACCGCCCAGGCGCTGCTGGCCGGGGTCTCCCCGGCCGAGCGGGCCGCCATCGCGCGGCGGGCCGCGGCCGCGCTGCAGGCGGCCGACCCGGCGCTCTCCGACGATCGGTGCCGGCTGGTCGCCGGGCTGCTCGTCGCGGGCGGCGACCCCGCCGGTGCGGCGCTGCTCTACGCCGAGGCGGGCCGTCGGGCGCTGGCCAGCGGAGCCTCGGGCACCGCCGTCCTGCTGCTGGAGCGCGGTTACGAACTCTCCACCGGGCCGGACCGGACGGAGGTCACCGAGTCGCTGCTCTACGCCCTCGCCGAATCCGGCCAGCTCGACCGCGCCTTCGCCCTGGTCGCCACCCTGCCGCAGCACGGCGCGGCGGCCCTCGGCAGCGAGCGCGGCGGCGCCCTGCACACCCGGCTGGCCTGGGTGGCCGTGATCGCCGAGCGCAGTGTGGACACCATCCGTCAGGTGGCCGCCGCCAAGGCGCTGCTCGGAGACTCCGGCCGGCCGGAACAGACCGCCGCACTCGCCGTGGTCGAGGCACACCTCGCACTGCTCCCCGGCCAGGGTGGGCGGCCGGCGGACATCGAACAGCTCGCCCGCGAGGCGGCCGAGGTGGCGGAGCGCCAGAAACTCCCGGTGGTGGCCTGTCAGGCCTGGCAGTTGCTGGCACTACTGGCGCGCGAAGGCGGCTTCGACGCGGCGGACGCCTGCCTGGAGCGGATGCTGGCGGTGGCCGAGCAGCACGCCCTGCCGGTCTGGCGGGTCGAGGCGCTGCTGCGGCTGGGTGGGAACGCCTTCATGCGGACCGGCGACGCCCGCAGGCTCGAACAGGCCAGGGACGCCGCAAGGGAGTTGGGCGCGATCGTGCTGACCCAGCGGGTGGAGGGCCTGCTGGCGATGAACTCCGTCCTGCGGGGAGATCTCGGGACGGCTCGCGAGATCATCGACCGCTGCCTCGACGCCAGCGCGCGGATGCGCAACCTCGGGACGCACCGGTACCTGCTGCTCACCTCGGCGACGCTCGCCGCGCACCGGGGCCGCCGCCGGGAGATGGAGCGCGACCTGCTGACCTTCGCCCGGGCCGACGGTTCGGAGTCCTTCCTGACGCCCGTCCTGCTCGGCCTCTGCCGGGCCTTCTGCGCGCTGCTGGAGGAGGACCGGGCGCTGGCGACAGCCGAGTTGGCCGCCTCGGTAGCCTGGGAGGACGAGCATCCGAGCATGTACTACCTGGGCGGCCGGTACGGTCTCGGCCCGCTGCTGGCCGTGCTGGCGGGCACCGCGGGCCGGGCCGAGTACGCCGCCGTGGCGGCCACCCCGGCGGCCGAACTGGCCTGGAACCGGCAATTCCTGCTGCTCGCCGATGCGGTGCTGCTGGGCCGCGAGGGGCGGACGGAGGAGGCGATGGCCGTCGTCCGCACGGCGCGGCAGAGCGCCGAGCTGTTCCCGACCGGCCATCACCTGGGCCTGCGGCTGCTCGCGGAGGCGGCGCTGGCGGACGGCTGGGGCGACCCGGTGGGGTGGCTGCGGATAGCCGAGGAGCACTTCCACGACCTCGACGTGCCGCCGGTGGTGGGGGCCTGCCGCGCGATGATCCGGCAGGCCGGTGCGAGGGTGGCGCAGCGGCGCGGCGGGCGGGACCGGATACCCGCGGAGCTGCGGGCGCACGGCGTCACCCCGCGCGAGTACGAGGTCTTCGAGCTGCTGGTCGAACGGCCCGGCAACCAGGACATCGCCCGGCGGCTCTCCATCTCGCCGCGCACGGTGGAGAAACACCTGGCGAGCCTGATCCACAAGACCGGGCGGTCCGACCGGGCGGCCCTGTGCAGGTTGGCTGTCGACCTCCGGATGGACTGATTCGATGGGTACCCGATCAGGATGGGGGCGTGGGGAACTGCGGTAGGCGGGAGGACACACGCCGGTGTCTTCCGCTTCGCGCACGCAGTTGACAAGCTGAGCCTCGCGCCCCCTGGGGTGCCCCATCCTGATCGGTTAGCCGGGGAGGAAGTCCGGGATGCGGGTGCCGAGGCCGAGGTGGTCGGCGGTGCGGCGGACGAGGTCGGCGACGGCGAGGTCGAGGATGCCCAGGCCGAAGGGGGAGAAGATGGTCAGGGCGGTCTCGTCGCGCCGGTAGCCGTCGTCGGCCAGGATCTCGCCGAGCGAGGCCGTGATGAAGTCGCGGTTCCCGACCTGCTGTTCGGTCAGGTGCAGCGAGGTCGCCTCCCGGCAGACGTGGTCGGCGTCGTCGACGATGTTGACGCCGGCCAGGATGGTCTCCGGGGTGAGGTCGCGCAGCGACAGGTGGAGCAGCAGGGTGCCCGGGCGGCAGGACTCGACAGCGAGGTGGGGTGTCGAGGCGGTGGTAGCGAGCGCGATCAGGCGGTGGGCGGCGAGCGCGTCCTCGACCCGGTCGGCCACGGTCACCTTGAGGCCGGGCAGGCGGGCCGTGCAGCGGGCGGCGAACGACTCGGCCCGGCTCCGGTCCAGGTCGAAGACGGTCACGGTGTCCAGCTCCGGGAGGAGGGCGCTCAGGAACACCAGCACCTCGAAGTTGATCACGCCGCAGCCGATCAGCGAGACACCGGTCTGCGGCCCCGCGGGCGCGAGCGTGGCGGCGGCGAGGGCGGCACTGGCCGCCGTGCGGCGGGCCGAGATGACCGAGGCCTCCAGCAGCGCCTCCGGCTGCCCGGTCCGCATCGAGTTCAGGATGAGCGCCGCGGAGGCCCGCTCCAGCCCGGCGGCCACGTTGCCGGGGAAGGAGGAGATCCACTTGATCCCGGCCACGGGGGTGTCGTCCCCGAGGTACGCGGGCAGCCCGATGATCCGGTTGCGGGCGCTATCGGGGAAGCGCAGGAAGACCGAGTGCGGGAGTTCGGTCAGCCCCCGCTCGTGCAGCCGGTACGCCTGGCGCACCGCTTCCACCACCTCCGACTCGGCTCCGTCGAGGGCCTGCCGGACCTGACCGGCTCCCAGAATCAGCACGGTGCCACCCCCATGGTCGACTTCCTTTCCTTCCAGAGGTGGGAGACGTCGCCGAAGCGTTCCGTCACCCAGTCGTCGTCGTAAATCGTGTCGAGGTAGCGCTCGCCCCGGTCGGGGAAGATCAGCGCGCAGGTGGAGCCGGGCGGGATGCGGTCGCGCATGCTCAGCGCCGCGGCCACCACCGCGCCGGAGGAGCCGCCGGCCAGGATCGACTCGCGGGCGGCGAGCCGGCGGCAGCTGACCACGCAGTCGAGGTCGGCGACGTGCACCACCGCGTCGGCCAGCCCCTCGCCGTACAGCTTCGGCCGGACGGCCGCGCCGTGGCCGGGGATCAGCCGGGGGCCCGGGGCGTTGCCGAAGAGGACACTGCCCTCGGCATCCACCGCGACGATCGTCACCGGCAGGCGGTTGGCCCGCGCGTACTCCGCGCAGCCCCGCAGGGTGCCGCAGGAGCTGGTCGCGCAGAACAGGTAGTCCACCCCGCCGGGCACCTGCTCGAAGATCTCCCGCATGGTGGCGTGGTGGGCGCGCGGGTTGAGGAGGTTGGAGTACTGGTCCGGCCAGTAGGCGTGGTCGATCCGCTCGACCAGCTCCCGGACCCGGCGGATCCGCATCGGCAGGTACTCGCCGGTGGCCGGGTCGGTCTCGGTGACCACCTCGACCTCGGCGCCCAGTGCCCGCATGATCGCGATGTTCTGTCTGTTGGTCCTCGGGTCCACCACGCAGATGAAGCGGAGCCCGAAGTACCCGCACACCTGGGCCAGCCCGATGCCCAGATTGCCTGAGCTGGACTCGACCACCACGGACCGCCCGGGAACGAGCCGGCCGTCGCGGATCCGGTCCCGGAGCATCTCCAGCGCGGACCGGTCCTTGATGCTGCCGCCGGGGTTGTGGGCCTCCAGTTTGGCGTACATCCGGAACGGGCTCGACGGGTCGAGCCTGGTCAGCTCCACGAGCGGCGTGCCGCCGATGGTGCCGAGCACCCCGGTCGGCTCGCCGTCAGATTCGCGCATAGTCGGTTCCCAGGGAGTTCGCGCCCACGTACGGGGCAGGGACGGGGCAGGCGTGGTCATCGTCGCTAACCGCGCGCTGTCTGCTCCATGCGCTGCCGCAGGCTGAGCGGGCGCATGTCCGTCCACACGGTGCCGATGTGCGCCAGGCACTCCTCGCGGCTGCCCCTGGTGCCCTCGGCGCGCCAGCCGAGCGGCAGCTCCCGGTCGGCGAGCCAGATCGAGTACTGCTCCTCGTCGTTGAGCACGACCAGGTAGGGGCGGGTGTCGGCGTCTTCCTCGGCCATGAACGGCCCTCCTTGGCGTGTCGCCCTCCCGGCACGAGTGCCCGGTGCGGGGTGTGTCGTTGATTCGGTACGGGGCGAGCGTGCCCGCCGCAGCGCGCCCGGACCAGAGACAGACGCGCAGCAGGACCGGCAACCGACCGCTGCCGGTCCGTCCCTGGCGTCCCGGGGCCCGTGCCCGGCAGGCTGCGCGACGGACGCGGTGTGCGTCATGGGGATCCGTGGAGGTAGCCGGTGGACAGCGACGACAGCTTCGAGGATGCCGACCGTGGGACGGGTGCCGCTCGGATGGCGTCGTTTTCGCAGCAGCGGCTCTGGTTCCTCGACCAGCTACGGCCCGGCTCCCCGGACTACCTGCTGCCGCTGGCGCTGCGGATCCGCGGTTCCCTGGAGACCGCCGCGCTGACCGGCGCCCTGGCCGCCGTCGTGCAGCGGCACGAGGTGCTGCGCACCCGCTGCCTGTCGCTCGGCGGGGAGATCGTGCAGCAGGTCCGCGAGGTCGCGGAACTGGCCTGGGAGCAGCACGATCTGACGGGTTTCGCCCCCGAGGAGCGCGAGCGCCGGGCCGGTGAGCTGGTCGAGCGCGAGCTGCGCCGCCCCATCGACCTCGCGGCCGAGCTGCCGATCCGCCCGCTGCTGGCCCGGCTGGCGGACGAGGACCATCTGCTGCTGGTCGTCGTCCACCACATCGCCTTCGACGGGCTCTCCTGGGACCTGCTCGGTGCCGAACTCTCGGCGGGCTACCGCGAGCGGACCGGCGGCGCGCCCGCCGCGCTCGCGCCGCTGCCGATCCAGTACGCCGACTTCGCCCAGTGGCAGCACGAGCGGCTCTCCGGCCCCCGGCTGGCCGAGCGCCTCGACTACTGGCGCACCCGGCTGGCCGGCATGGCCCCGCTGGAGCTGCCCACCGACCGCCCCCGGCTGCCGGTCTGGGAGGGCGACGGCGGCGTCGTACGGTTCGAGCTGCCCGCAGAACTCGTTGCCCAGGTGGACAAGTTCGCCCGGGGTCACCGGGTGACCAGGTTCATGGTGCTGCTGGCGGTCTTCCAGGCGCTGCTGGCGCGCTACAGCGGGCAGACCGACATCCCCGTCGGCACCCCCGTCTCGGGCCGCTCGCGGACGGAGGCGGAAGGTCTGATCGGTCTGTTCGTCAACTCCGTGGTGCTGCGCGGCGATCTGACCGGCCGGCCCTCGTTCGAGACCCTGCTGGGCCGGGTTCGGCAGAGCACGCTGTCCGCGCTGACCCACGCCGACGCGCCGTTCGAGCTGATCGTGGACGAGCTGGCCCCCGAGCGGGATCTCTCCCGCAATCCGCTCTTCCAGGTGTCATTCTCGCTCAACAACGCGGCGGCCGCGCCGATCGTGCTGCCGGGGCTGGTCGTCGAGCTGGTCAGGACGCCACTGGTCGGTTCGGCGTTCGACCTCGCCCTCGACGTCGACCAGATGCCGGACGGGCGGCTGAACGCCCGGCTCCAGTACGCCACCGCGCTGTTCGACCGGACGACGGTGCAGCGCCTCGCGGACAGCCTCCGGCTGCTGCTGGACACCGTGCTGGCCGCACCGGAGGCGCCGCTCGACCGGATCGAGCTGATCTCGGCCGAGGACCGGTACGCCACGGTGGAGAAGTACAACGACACCGCCGAGCCGATGCCTGCGGGCTGCCTGCACGAGCTGCTCGCCGAGCAGGCCGCCCGCACACCGGAGGCCGTCGCGGTGCGGTGGCCGTCCGGTGAGCTGAATTACCGTGAACTGGACGGCCGGGCCAACCTGTTGGCGCACCGGCTGCGCGAGGCCGGGGTCGGCCCCGAGACGCTGGTCGGCGTCTGCCTGCGGCGCGGCCCCGACCTGGTGGTGGCCCTGCTCGCGGTGCTCAAGGCGGGCGGCGCGTACCTGCCGCTCGTCCCGGAGCATCCCGCGCTGCGCCGCGAGGAGCTGCTCGGCTCGGCTGGCGCCGGTGTGCTGATCACCAGCGCGGATCTCGAACAGGCCGGCTGGGCGGGTGTGGTCGTCCCGGTCGGGACGGGCACCCGGGCCGCGCCGCCCGAGCAGTGGGCGGCGCCGGACAGCCTGGCCTACCTGATCCACACCTCGGGCTCCACCGGGCAGCCCAAGGGCGTCACGGTGACGCACCGCAACCTGGTCAACTACGTGAGCTGGGCGGCCCGGACCTATCTGTCGAAGGGCGCGGGTACCCCGCTCTACTCCTCGGTCGCCTTCGACCTGCCCGTCACCTCGCTCTTCCCGGCGCTGCTCACCGGCGCCACCGTCACCCTCACCGCCGAGGACGGCACCCCTGGCATCGACGCGCTGGTCGCCACCCTGACCGAGGACAGCTTCGACCTGGTGAAGCTCACGCCAACTCATCTCGGCATCCTCGGACGAGAGTTGCCGGCCGTGGCGCTGCGCACCGCCGCCCCCCACCTGGTGGTCGGCGGCGAGCTGCTGACCGGTGCCATGCTCGCGCCGTGGCAGCGGCACGCGCCCGACACGGTGGTCTTCAACGAGTACGGCCCGACCGAGACGACCGTCGGCTGCTCGGTGCTGGTGCGCCGCGCCGCCGACCTCGAACCGGGTGCGCTCCCGATCGGCGCACCGATCGCCAACACCCGGATGTACGTGCTCGACGACAACCTGCGGCCGGTACTGCCGGGCGTGGTGGGCGAGTTGTACATCGGTGGCGCGCAGGTGGCGCGCGGCTACCACCGGCGCGGCGATCTCACCGCCGACCGTTTCGTGCCCGACCCCTTCAGCGCGGTGCCCGGCGACCGGCTCTACCGCAGCGGCGACCTGGTGCGCCACCGCCCGGACGGCGAGCTGGAGTTCGCCGGCCGGAGTGACACCCAGATCAAGATCCACGGGTTCCGGATCGAACCGGCCGAGGTCGAGGCCGCGCTGACCACCCACCCGGCGGTTCGCGAGGCCGCCGTTGTCGCGCACGGCACCGGCACCGAGGCCCGGCTGGTCGGCTATCTGGTACCCGCCGACGGCGCCGCGCCCGAGGTGGACGAGCTCCGCACCCACCTGGGCCGCCTGCTGCCCGAGCACCTGGTGCCCGCCCTGTACGTCTCGCTGCCCGAGATCCCGCTGACCCCGAGCGGCAAGGTCGACCGTCGGGCGCTGCCCGACCCGGCGGCCCACCGGATCGCCGCCGCGACCGAGGACGGCACCGGGCCGCGCACCCCGATGGAGCACACCGTCGCCGAGCTCTGGGCCGAGCTGCTGGGCATCACCGACTTCGGCGTGCACGACGACTTCTTCGCGCTGGGCGGCAACTCGATGATGGCCACCCGGGTGGCCTTCCGGCTCCGCGAGCTGCTGGCCGTCGAGCTGCCGCTGGCGGAGGTGTTCACCGCCCGCACCGTGGCCCGGCTCGCCGATGTGCTGGCCGTCGCCGAGCGTGCCGACCGGGCGGCGATCACCCCGGTCTCCCATGACGACCCGCTGCCGCTCTCCTTCGCCCAGCAGCGGCTCTGGTTCCTGGACCGGCTGGCGCCCGGCGCCACCGACTACCTCGTCCCGTTCGCGCTGCGGCTGCGCGGCCTGCTCGACCGCGAGGCGCTGCTCGGCGCGCTGGACGCGGTCACGGCACGGCACGCCGTGCTGCGCACCCGGTACGTCGAGCACGACGGCGAGCCCTTCCAGATCATCGACCGGGACGCGCGCGTCCCGGTGACGGTGCTGGAGGCACCGGAGGACGGGGAGGCGATGCGGCTGGTCCACGAGGATCTCGCGCGGCCGTTCGACCTGACGGCGCAGATCCCGGCCCGGGCGACGCTGATCCGGATCGCCGAGCAGGACCACATCTTGCTACTGACGCTGCATCACATCACCTCGGACGGCTGGTCGATCGACGTGCTGGCCGACGAGCTGGCCCGGCACTACTCCGGCTGGCCGGTCGAGCCGCTGCCCGTGCAGTACGCGGACTACGCGGTCTGGCAGCGCGCCCTGGCCGGCACGCCCGCCTTCGCCGGGGTGCTCGACCACTGGCGCGAGCGCCTGGCCGGCCTCCCCGAGCTGGAGCTGCCCACCGACCGGCGGCGGCCCCGGGTGCGCGACTGGCGGGGCGATCGGGTCGCGGTGGATGTCCCCGCCGACCTCGGCGGGGCCGTCGACGAGTTGGCCGCGCGCTGGGGCGTCACCGCGAACGTGGTGTTGCTGGCCGTCTTCTACGCCCTGCTCGGCCGCTACACCGGCCAGCGGGACCTGGCGGTCGGCACGGCCGTCTCCGGCCGGACCAGGACCGAGACCGGGCAGCTGATCGGCTTCTTCGCCAACACCCTTGTGCTGCGCGGCGATCTGTCCGGCCGGCCCACCTTCATCGAGCTGCTCGGCCGGGTGCACAGGACGGCGCTGGCCGCCTACGGCCACGGCGACATGCCGTTCGAGCGGATCGTCGAGGAGCTGGCGCCCGAGCGCGACCCGTCCCGCAACCCGCTGTTCCAGGTGATGTTCGAGCTGCGCCCGCCCGCGACCGGTGCGTTCGCCCTGCCGGGCCTGGAGGTCGAACAGTTCGGCATCGGCTGGCCGATCGCCAAGTTCGACCTGATGCTCTCCATCCAGCAGCACTCGGACGGGCACCTGCGCTGCGGCTTCGAGTACGCCACCGCGCTGTTCGACCGCGCCACCATCGAGCGGCTGGGCGCCCACTACCGGCGGCTGCTGGCCGCTGTCATCGCCGATCCGTCGGCGCGGCTGGACGAGTTGGAGATCCTGAACGAGGCCGAGCAGCGCGCCCTGGTCGCCGGCCCGGCCGTCGCCGTCGCCGCTCCCGAGCACTGCCTGCCCGAGCTGATCGCCGAGCAGGCCGCCCGGACGCCGGACGCGACCGCCGTGGTGTTCGGCGCCGAGACCCTGAGCTACGCCGAACTCGACGCCAGGGCAGCCAGGTTGGCCCGGCACCTGTACGAGCTCGGCGTCCGCCCCGAGACCCCGGTGGCCGTCGCCCTACGCCGGGACACCGACCTGGTCACCGCCCTGCTGGCGGTGCACCGGGCGGGCGCGGCGTACGTGCCGATCGACCCCGACCACCCCCGGCACCGCCGCGACCACGTGCTGCGCGACAGCGGTGCGGCGGTGCTGATCAGCCAGGCCTGGATCCGCGACGAACTGCCGGACAGCGCCGCCGCCCTGGTGCTGCTGGACGAGGACCGCGAGGCGATCGCCGGGCGGAGCGCCGGGCCGCTGCCCGCCGTCGACCCGGCCTCCGCCGCGTACATCGTCTACACCTCGGGCTCCACCGGCCGGCCCAAGGGTGTGGTGGTCAGTCACGAGGCGATCCGCAACCGGGTGCTGTGGACCGTCCGCGAGCACGGCCTCGGCCCGGCCGACCGGGTGCTGCAGAAGACCACCGTCGGCTTCGACGCCGCGATGTGGGAGTTCCTGGCCCCGCTGGTCTCCGGCGGGACGGTCGTGGTGGCCGCTGACGGCGTGCCGCGCGACCCGGCGGCGATGGTCCGAGCGGTGGCCGAGCACCGGGTGACGGTGCTCCAGCTCGTCCCGTCCGTCCTGCGGGTACTCGTCCAGGAACCCGGGCTGGCCGAGTGCACCGCGCTCCGGCTGGTGTTCAGCGCGGGCGAACCGCTGCCCGCCGAACTGTGCGACCGGCTGCTCGGGCTGCTGCCCGTCACCCTGACCAACACCTACGGCCCCACCGAGTGCGCGATCGACGTGACCTCCTGGCAGTACACCGGGGAGGAACCCGGCGAGATCGTCGCGATCGGCCGGCCGATCGACCGCACCAGGGCCCTGGTCCTCGACACCGACGGCCGGCTCGCCCCGGTCGGCGTCCCCGGTGAACTCTGCGTCGCCGGCGTCGGGCTGGCCCGGGGCTATGCCGGGCGCGGTGACCTGACCGCCGAGCGGTTCGTCCCCAACCCCCACCCGGAGACCCCGGGAGAGCGGCTCTACCGCACCGGTGACCGGGTCCGCCGGCGTGCGGACGGCTGCCTGGAGTACCTCGGCCGGCTCGACCGCCAGGTCAAGCTGCGCGGGGTCCGGATCGAACCCAGCGAGATCGAGGCCGTCCTCTGTGAGCACCCCGGGGTCGCCGCGGCGGCCGTCGGGGTCTACGGCGAGCAGCGGCTCGTCGCCCACGTGGTGCCCGTGCCCGGCGCCGACCCCGGGCCGGCCCGGCTGCGGGCCCACCTGGCCGAGCGGCTGCCCGAGTACATGATCCCGTCGGTGCTGCGCACCCTCGCCGCCCTGCCGCTGACCGCCAGCGGCAAGGTCGACCGGGAGGCGCTGCCAGGGCTGGAGGGACGGACCGAGGAGCACGTGCCGCCGCGCGGCCCGGTGGAGACCACGGTGGCCGCCGTCTTCGCCGACGTGCTGACGCTGGACCGGGTCGGCGCGCTGGACGACTTCTTCGACCTCGGCGGGCACTCGCTGCTGGCCACCCGGCTGGTGTTCCGGCTGCGCGCGGCCTTCGGGGCCGACGTGCCGGTCGCCGAGGTGTTCACCCGGCGGACGGTCGCCGGGCTGGCGGAGCTGCTGGCCATCCCGGAGGCGCTGGCGGCCGACACCGCCGGCCCGATCACCCCGGTGCCCCGCACCGAGGCGGTGCCGCCCTCCTCGGCGCAGCGCCGGATGTGGTTCCTGGACCAGCTCGAACCCGGCAGCGCGGAGTACCTGGTGCCGATGGCCCTGCGCCTGCGCGGGCCGCTGGACACCGAGGCGCTCGCCCTTGCGCTGGACGAACTGATGGCCCGCCACGAAGTGCTGCGGACGCGGTACATCGCGCCCGACGGCTCGCCCGTCCAGGTCATCGACCCGCCCGCCCCGCTCGACACCACGCCGGTTGACTTCTCCCGACTGCCGTACCCGGTGGCGGTCGAGCAGGCCGAGGCGCTGCTCCGGGAGGAGACCGGGCGGCCGTTCCGGCTCGACCGGGAGGCGCCGCTGCGGGTGCTGCTGGTGCGGGTCGGCGCGGAGGAGTACCTGCTCGCGC
The DNA here is from genome assembly GCF_042736805.1 of Streptomyces sp. NPDC060031. Lineage (NCBI taxonomy): Bacteria > Bacillati > Actinomycetota > Actinomycetes > Kitasatosporales > Streptomycetaceae > Streptomyces > Streptomyces sp. NPDC060031. The sequence goes on along the minus strand of NZ_JBHWVM010000030.1, from coordinate 32,262 downwards.
TGACGGCCCATCACATCGCTGTCGACGGCTGGTCGGCCGACGTGCTCACCCGGGATCTCGGGCTGCTCTACCGCGCCTACCGCGCCGGTACGGAGGTGCCGCCTCGCCCGCCCGTGCAGTACGCCGACTTCGCTGCCTGGCAAGCGCGTTGGGCGGAGAGTCCCAGCCCGGAGCGGCACCTGGCGCACTGGCGCGAGCGGCTGGCCGGGCTGACCCCGGTGGAGCTGCCGACCGACCGCCCGCGCCCGGCCGTCCGCGACGCGCGCGGCGAGCTGCTGGCGATGGCGGTGCCCGCCGATCTCACCGAGGCCGTCGACGCGCTGGCCCGCCGGCTCTCGGTGACCCCGTTCGTCGTCCTGCTGGCCGCCTTCCACCTGCTGCTCGCCCGGTACACCGGCCAGAGCGACGTCTCGGTCGGCACGCCGGTCGCCGGGCGCACCCGCCCCGAAGTCGAGGAGCTGGTCGGGAACTTCATCAACACCGTCGTGCTCCGGGCCGATCTCGGCGGCGACCCGAGCTTCGCCGAGCTGATCGACCAGGTCCGCCAGGACGTGATCGCGGCCTACAGCCACCAGGACCTGCCCTTCGAGCGGCTGGTCGACGACCTGCAGCCGGAGCGGGATCTCTCCCGCAACCCGCTGTTCCAGGTGATGTTCGACCTCCAGCACGCGCAGCGCACCCCGCTCAGCCTCGACGGCATCGTGGTGGAGCGGGTCGCGGCGCCCTGGCAGACCGCCAAGTTCGACCTCACCCTCTCCCTCGGGCGGCGGGCCGACGGCAGCCTGAACGGCCTCTTCGAGTACGCGACGGCGCTGTTCGACCGAGCCACCGTGGAGCGGATGGCCGGGCACTACCTGAGCCTGCTGCGCGGAGTCACCGAGTACCCCGAGGCGCCGCTGAGCCGCCCGTCGATGCTCACCGGCCCCGAACGGCGGCGGCTGGTCCACGATGGGAACGGCCACGCCCCTGCCACCGCCGAGACCGTCTGCGTACCGGAGCTGTTCGAGCGGCGCGCCGTCGAGCAGCCGGACGCCGAGGCGGTCGCCTTCGGCGCCGAGACCCTCGGCTACGCCGAACTGAACGAGCGCGCCAACCGGCTCGCCCGCCACCTCCGGTCGCTCGGCGTCGGCGGCGAGAGCCTGGTCGCGGTCTGCATGGAGCGCGGCCCGGATGTGGTGGTGGCCCTGCTCGCGGTGCTCAAGGCCGGCGGCGCGTACCTGCCGGTCGACCCCGAACACCCGGCGGAGCGACTGGAGTTCATGCTCCGCGACGCCGGGGTCGCCGTGATCGTCACCACCGACCGGTTCGCCGGCCGGCTGGCGGGTGTCGGCTGCCCGCAGGTGCGTACCGACGGTGACGCGGGCCTGATCGCCACCCACCCGGCCACCGACCTCGCGCACCGGGCCGAGCCCGGCGACCTCGCCTACATGATCTACACCTCCGGCTCCACCGGGCAGCCCAAGGGCGTGCTGATCGAGCACGGCTCCTACGCCCACCACTGCCGGGTGATCGCCGAGGCCTACGACATCCGGGCCGACGACCGGGTGGTGCTGCTCTCCGCGCTCACCTTCGACGTGGCCATGGACCAGATCGCCGCGACCCTGCTCGCGGGCGCCACCGTGGTGGTGGCCGACCCGCTCTTCTGGAGCCCCGCCGAGCTGCCCGACCGGGTCGCCGAGCACCGGATCACCATCATGGAGATCACCCCGGCGTACTACCGGGAGGTGCTGGCCGGGCTCACCCCGGACGACCCCCGGATGCGGGGCCTGCGGCTGATGAACGTCGGCAGCGACGTCGTCACCGTCGACGACGCGCGCGGCTGGGCGGCCACCGGACTGCCGGGCCGGTTCCTCTGCAACTACGGCCCGACCGAGGCCACCGTCACCTGCGTGCTGCACCCCGTCCCGGCCGATCCGCCGGGCCGCGGCGAGGCGGCGATGCCGATCGGCCGGCCCGTTCCCGGCACCCGGGCGTTCATCCTGGACGCGCACGGCGAGCCGGTCCCCGTCGGCGTACCCGGCGAACTGCACCTCGGTGGGCTGCGGTTGGCCCGCGGCTACCACCGCCGGGCAGCACTCACGGCGGAGAAGTTCATCCCGGACGCGTTCGGCGCCGAGCCCGGCGCCCGGCTCTACCGCACCGGCGACCTGGTCAGGTACCTGGCCGACGGCACGATCGAGTTCCTCGGCCGGATCGACCAGCAGGTGAAGCTGCGCGGCTTCCGGATCGAACTCGGCGAGATCGAGGCCGTGTTGGCCCAGCATCCCGCCCTGCGGGCGGTCGCCGTGGTCGCCAGAGACCTCCGTCCGAGGGACCGCCGGCTGGTCGCCTACCTCGTCCCGGAGGGCGACACCGCACCCGAGATCACCGAGCTGCGGCGGTACGCGGGCGAGCGGCTGCCCGAGTACATGATCCCGTCGGTCTGGACGACACTGGCCGAACTCCCGCTCACCTCGAGCAAGAAGGTCGACCGCAAGGCCCTGCCGGCCCCCGCGCCGGACCGCCCCGAGTTCGAGCACCCGTACGTGGCGCCCCGCGACCCCGCCGAGGAGATCGTCGCCGGGGTCTGGACGGAGATGCTTGGCATCGACCGGATCGGCGTCCACGACGACGTCTTCGTGCTCGGCGCCCACTCCCTGCTCGCCACCCGGGTACTGGCCCGGCTGAGCGCGGTGTTCGGGGTGACCATCCCCCTGCGGCGGCTCTTCGAGGCGACCACGGTGGCCACCCTCACCGAAGTGGTGACGGACGCCGTCGAGGCCCAGATCGCCGAACTCTCCGACGAGGAGGTGGAGGCCCTGCTCTCCCAGCAGGGCTAGGATCCGCCACTGGGCAACCGGGCAACCACCATCAGGGGCGCGAGGAACTGCGCGAAGCCGGAAGGCACAGGCCCGCAGCCTCCCGCTTCGCGTAGCCCGCCGCTTCGACGAGCTCAGAGCCAGCCGTGTTGGGCGGCTTTGAGTCCCGCTTCGAAGCGGCCGCCGGCGTTGAGGCGTTCCATGAGCGCGGCCATCTGCCGGCGGGATGGTACGCAGGAGAACGCCCAGCCTCTTGGCCACCGTTTCGTCGGTCAGACCGGCGGCAAGGATCATCAGCAGTTGCTTCTCGGTTGTGTCCAGTCCGGTCCGGGTGTCGCGCCCGGCGGCGGTGCCGAGGGGAACGTCCGCCTCCCAGGCCTGCTCGAACATGGCGACCAAGGTGGCGATGACGGCCGGCTCGCGGGTGCACAGAGCGCCCAGGCGGGTGTTGGCGGGGTCGGTCGGTACCACGGCGACCTGTCGGTCGAAGATCGGCAAACGCGGCGGCAGGACGGGCGCGGTGCGTACCTCTGCGCCCCGTTCGGTCATCCACTGGGCGTAGGCGAAGGTGGCGGCGTCGTTGGCACACTGTCCTGGTTGAGCGTCAGGAGATGGATGCCACGCCCCATCGCGTCCTCGTCGAGAGGTTGGGACGCCTGCAGGTCGGCCACGGGCCAGGGCTCGCACTACTTCGAGTAGTAGGCCGCCACCAGCAACTCCGGCCCGAACCACATCACGTGGTTCGGGCCGGATCCATTCGGTGCGGCCGCCCGCGATGGACTCCAGGTGAGCAACAGTCGCGCCATGGTGTGCTGCCGGCGTCGACCGCGTTCGCACCGTCGGTACGGTGAAGCGTCGCCGACGGGTTCAGCCGGCGGTGGCCGGCTGAGGTTCGAGGGGGGTGGCCTCGGTGAGGCTCGGGGCGGCGCGGACGGCGGGGCTGACGGTGGAGACGACGGCGAGCAGGGCCATCCAGCCGGCCAGCAGCCACACCGTGGTGTCGGCCCCGTAGCGGCTCAGCAGCAGACCGCCGATTAGCGAGCCGAGCGGGACGGCGCCGAACGCGACCACGCCCGCCGCACCGAGCACCCGGCCCCGGATCCGGTCGGGGGTCACGGCGAGCTGGTAGGCGGAGATCACCACGTTCCAGACCGGGCCGACGAAGCACATCAGCGCGTACACCGCGCCGATCAGGTACGGGTTCCGCACGACCAGCAGTAGCGGAACGAGCAGCGCCCAGGCCCAGTTGGCTCCGATCACCACCACCTTCATCGACAGCCGGCGCTCCAGCGCGGGGGCGACCAGCGAGCCGACCACACCGCCGACGGCGGCGACGCCGAACATCACGCCGATCGCGGCGGACGACCCGCCGTGTTGCCGGGCGCTCACGATGACGGTCAGGAACAGGGCCTGGAAGAGCAGGTTGCTGCCCGCGATCAGGAAGGTGGTGGTCCGCAGGAAGGGCTGCCGCCAGAGCCAGCGCACGCCCTCGCCGATCTCGGCGCCCAGCTGCCCCAGCTGGCCCAGGTGCCCCAACTGCCCTGACCGTCCGGGCTGCGCCGGGCGCTCGACCTGGAAGTCCTTCCGGATCATCAGCAGTGCGCCCAGCGACACCAGGTAGCTGAACGCGTCGAAGAGGAACGGTACGGCCCGGCCGAGCCCGAACAGGACTCCACCGAGCGGCTGGCCGAGCATGGCGGCGCCCCGCGCCCGGGCCTCGTTGCGCGAGAGCGCCAGCGCGAGTTGGGAGGGGTGCACCACATTGGGTACCGCCGCCGAGGCGGCGATCCGGAAGCAGACGGTGAGGGTGCCCTCGACGAAGCCCGCCACCAGCACGTGGGCCAGATACAGGTGTCCGGCGAGCAGGGCGGCCGCGACGCTGCCGACGGTGAGGCCGCGCAGCGCGTCGCACCAGATCATCGCCCGCTTGCGGTTCCACCGGTCGACCAGTGCCCCGGCCGGCAGCTGGAACAGCAACTGCGGGAGCAGCGCGACGAAGCCGGTGAAGCCCGCGTCGGCGGGCGAGCCGGTCAGGGCCAGCACCAGCAGTGCGTAGGCGACGGTGGAGACGTTCGAGCCGAGGCTCGACACCGCGGAACCCTGCCAGAGCAGCAGGAAGTCCCGATTGCGCAGCAACGGCGGCACCTTGTCGGTCATGCGTCGATGCTGCTCGGACCGGTCGGTGGGCCACAGAGAAGGACGGGCACACACACACGCAGTCTTGCCTGCCTGAACGAGCGCCGCGCTGACCCTGCTACCGCCTGCCGTCCGGTGTGCAGCCTGGGTTCGGTCAGTGTCGCCCGGGTCCGGGGTCGATCCACGGCAGGTATCAGGAAGGCGAAGGATGAGCACGAGCTCGATCTCCCGCGCGGAGTTGTTGAAGCGGCGCCTGCGGGGCCTGGCGAAGGCGGCGCAGGACGACGGGATCACTCCGGTGGCCCGGGGCGAGGCGCTGCCGCTGTCGTTCGCGCAGCGCCGGCTCTGGCTGCTGGATCAGATCCAGCCCGGCAGCACCGAGTTCCTGATGCCCCTGCGGCTACGGCTGCGCGGCGAGTTGGACGGGTCGGCGCTGCGGCGCGCGCTGGACGAGGTCGTCGCCAGGCACGAGGTGCTGCGCACCCGGTACGCGACCCGGGACGGCGAGCCCGTCCAGGTGATTGACGAGCCGGGCCCGTCCACGTTCACCCTTCTCGACCTGCGCGGCACCGGCCGGGAGGCGGCCGAGCACCGGCTGGCCGAGCTGGAGAACGAGGCCGGTGCGCGCCCGTTCGACCTGGCGGCCGAGCAGCCGCTCCGGGCGCTGCTGGTGCGGCTGGCCGACGACGATCAGGTGTTGTTGCTGACGATTCATCACATTGCCTCCGACGGCTGGTCGGAGACCATCCTGCTCACCGAACTCGACCAGCTCTACCAGGCGTTCACGGCCGGTCTGCCCTCCCCGCTGGCCCCGCCGCCGGTGCAGTACGCGGACTTCGCCGTCTGGCAGCGCCAGCGCCTCTCCGGCGCCCGCCTCGCCGAGCAGCTCGAACACTGGCGCCGCGCGCTGGCCGGTCTGGAGCCGCTGGAGCTGCCCACCGACCGCCCGCGCGGGCCCGTCCGCTCGACCGACGGTGCCAGTGTCGCCTTCACCGTACCGGCCGAGTCGGCCGAGCTCCTGGTCCAGCTGGGCCGGCGGCACGGGGCGACCCCGTTCATGGTCTTCCTGGCCGCCTACCAGCTGCTGCTCGGCCGCTACAGCGGGCAGCACGACGTGGTTGTCGGCAGTCCGCTGGCCGGCCGGGACGAGGTGGCCACACACGGGATGATCGGCCTGTTCGTGAACATGGTGGTGCTGCGCACCGACCTCTCCGGCGAGCCGTCCTTCGTGGATCTGCTGGCCCGGGTGCGGGCGACCGCGCTCGACGCCTACGAGCACCAGGAGACCCCGTTCGAGCAGCTGGTCGACGAGTTGGCGCCCGTGCGCGACGCGTCCCGCACCCCGATCTTCCAGGCGGTCTTCCAGCTGGAGACCAGGGATCCCGCCGCCCGGGCCGGCCTGGCCGCCGAGCCCGAGCCGGTCGGCTGGAGCGTGGCCAAGTACGACCTGGGGCTGACCCTGGGCACCCGCCCGGACGGTTCGCTGTCGGGCCGGCTCGACTACGCCACCGCGCTGTTCGACGCGGAGACCGCGCAGCGGCTGGTCGGCCACTATCTGCGCCTCCTGGCGAGCATCGCCGCCGACCCGGACGCCCGGGTGAGCGGGCTGGAGCTGCTGACCGGCGCCGAGCGCGAGCGGATGACGGCCCGGCACGGCGCCGCCCGCGACTACCCGACCGCGCCGTCGCTGCCCGAGGCGTTCCAGGCCTGGGCCGAGCGCACCCCGGACGCGACAGCGGCGAGCTACGACGGCGCGGCGCTGACCTACGCCGAGCTCAACGCCAGAGCCAACCGGCTGGCGCACCAGCTGCGTTCGATCGGCGTGGCACCGGATTCACTGGTCGGTGTCCGGCTCGACCGCGGCCTCGACCTGGTGGTGGCCCTGCTCGGGGTGCTCAAGTCCGGCGCCGGGTACCTCCCGCTCGACCCCGGCCAGCCGGCCGACCGGCTGGCCTACATCCTCGACGACGCCGCAGTGACGGTGGTGGTCTCCCGGGACGAGGTGCCGGGTGACGGTGTCACCACCGTGGCACCGGAGGCGGATCCGGCCGACTGGCCGGACACCGACCCGGCGCCCGTGGCCGGCCCGGACCACACCGCCTACGTCATCTACACCTCGGGCTCCACCGGCCGCCCCAAGGGCGTGCCCGTGACCCACCGCAACGTGCTGCGCCTGCTGGCCTCCTGCGCGGCCGACTTCGACTTCGGACCCGACGACGTGTGGACGCTGTTCCACTCCTACGCCTTCGACTTCTCGGTCTGGGAGCTGTGGGGCGCCCTGCTGCACGGCGGCAGGGTCGTGGTCGTGCCGTTCGCCACCTCGCGCTCCCCGCAGGACTTCCTCGGCCTGCTCGTCGCCGAGCGGGTCACCGTGCTCAACCAGACCCCGTCGGCCTTCCGGGGCCTGATCGAGGCCGTCAACGCCGCCGATCTGGCACCGGACGCGCTCTCGCTGCGGAAGGTGGTGTTCGGCGGCGAGGCCCTGGACGTGGCCGAGCTGGCGCCCTGGTTCGACCGGTTCGGCGACACCACCCCGGCGCTGGTCAACATGTACGGGATCACGGAGACCACCGTCCATGTGACATACCATCAGGTCGTTGCGGCCGAAACCACGGGCGCCCGCCGCAGCCCGATCGGCCGGCCGCTCGGCGACCTGCGGGTGTACGTGCTGGACGAGGAGCTCAACCCGGTGCCGGTCGGCGTGCCCGGCCAACTCCACGTCTCCGGACCGGGGCTGGCGCGCGGCTACCTGGGCCGGGCCGCGCTGACCGCCGACCGGTTCGGCCCGGACCCGTACGCGACGGTGCCGGGCGCGCGGATGTACCGCACCGGCGACCTGGCCCGCTACGGCGTGGACGGTGGCCTGGAGTTCCTCGGCCGGGCCGACGACCAGATCAAGATCCGCGGCTACCGGATCGAGCCCGGCGAGATCGAGGCGGCCGTCACCGGCCACCCCGGGGTGGAGAAGAGCGTGGTGCTCGCCCATCGCCGTCCGGGGGAGCGCGAGTCGCGGCTGGTCGCCTACTACACCACCACGGCAGGCAGGCCGGCCGGTGTGGCGGAGCTGCGCGACCACCTCGGCCGGGTGCTGCCCGCCTACATGGTGCCCGCGGTCTTCGTCCCGCTGGACGTGCTCCCGGTGACCGCCAACGGGAAGACCGACCGCCGGGCGCTGCCCGATCCGGACGCCCACCGGGCGCTCGCGGAAGAGGAGCACATCGCCCCGAGGACGCCCGTCGAGAAGGTGATGGCGGAGAGCTGGGCCGAGGTGCTCGGCCTGCCCCGGGTGAGTGTGCGGGACAACTTCTTCGCCCTCGGTGGGGATTCGATCCGGGCCATCCGGGTGGTGGGCGCGCTGCGCCCGCGCGGGATCGAACTGACCGTGCAGAACCTGCTGGTGCACCAGACCGTCGAGACCCTGGCCCGGTACGCCGAGTCGGCCGGGCCGGCCACCGAGGTCAGCCCCGAGGAGCGGCGGGTCGCCCCGTTCGCGCTGCTCTCGCCGGAGGATCGGGCGAAGCTGCCCACCGGTCTGGCCGACGCCTACCCGATGTCCATGGTGCAGGCCGCCATGGTCTACCAGATGGTCTCGGACCGGGACGAGAGCCCGTACCACAACATCACCCTCTTCCCCTTCACCGACGACGCCCCGTTCTCGCTCCCCGCGATGCGTGCGGCGGCGGCGCTGCTGGCCCGGCGGCACGAGATCCTGCGTACCTCCTTCGATCTCTCCGGCTATCAGGAGCCGCTCCAACTCGTGCACACCACCGGCGCAGTGGAGGTCGGCTTCGACGACCTGCGCCCGCTCGGCCAGGCCGGGGCGGCGGAGGCCGTCGAGCGGTTCACCGAGGAGACCCGGAGGGCCCCGTTCGACATCACCCGGGCCCCGATGCTCCGCTTCCACGTGCACCTGACCGCCGACGACCGTTGGACCTTCTCGTTCATCGAGTGCCACGCCATCCTCGACGGCTGGAGCCACCACTCGCTGATCACCGAGGTGATGGCGGACTACCGGGCGATCCGGGACGGCCGTGAACCCGCCCCCACCCCCACCCACACCGTCCGCTTTGCCGACCACATCGCGTTGGAGCTGGACTCGCTGGCCTCCGAGGCGGACCGCGCCTTCTGGCGGGACCGGACCGGCCGGTTCGACCGGGTCGAGCTGCCGGAGAGCTGGGCCGCCGCACCGGGCTCGGGCGAGCTGCCGTACCTGATCACCGTCCCGTTCCGGGACTTGGAGCCCGGGCTGCGCCGGCTGGCCGCCGCCGCCGGGGCCCCGCTCAAGAGCGTGCTGCTCGCCGCCCACCTGAAGGCGCTCAGCGTGATCAGCGGCTCGCACCGGTTCCACACCGGTCTGGTCTGCAACGGGCGACTGGAGACCAGGGGCGGCGAGTCGGTGCGCGGCATGCACCTGAACACCCTGCCGCTCGGCGTCGAACTGACCGGCGCGACCTGGGCTGAACTGGTCGCCCAGGTCTTCGCCGAGGAGGTCGCGGCCTGGCCGCACCGACGGTTCCCGCTGCCGGAGATGCAGCGCGAGTGGGGCGCCGGCACACCGCTGGTCGAAGTCGCCTTCACCTACCTCGACTTCCACGTCCTGGACCGCAGCAGGATCGAGTCGGCGAACGTGGTCGACGTCAGCCCCAACGAGTTCGGGCTTGACGTCTGGACCTTCCCCGGCGTGCTGTACGTCTCCGGACAGCCCGCCCGGATCAGCCGCGCCAACGGGCAGCGGCTGGCCGGGATGTACCGCCGGATCCTGGCGGCGATGGCCGCCGACCCGGTCGGCGACGCCAGCGGCACCGCCCTCGACGAGACCGAGGCGCAGCGGCTGCTCTCCTTCGCAGCTGGGCCCGACGCGGGCTACCCGTACGAATGCCTGCACGAGCTGTTCGAGCGTCAGGTCGGCCGCACCCCGGACGCCGTCGCCCTGCGCTGCGCCGACGGCAGCACCGTCAGCTACACCGAACTCAACGCCCGGGCCAACCGGTTGGCCCGCCACCTGCGCTCACTCGGCCTCGACCGGGAGAGCCGGGTCGGCGTCCTGCTGCGCCGGGGGCCCGAGCTGGTGGTCGCGCTGCTCGGCGTGCTCAAGGCGGGCGCCGCCTACCTGCCGCTCGACCCCGGCCACCCCGCGCCCCGGCTGGCCGCCCTGCTGGCCGAGACCCGGGCCGCCCTGGTGCTCTCCCAGAACGAGTTGGCCGAGCTGCTGGCCGACGGCCCGGCCCGGGTGCTGCTGCTGGACGGGGAAGTGCCGCTCGGCGACCGCTCGCCGGAGAACCTCGGCCGGACGGCCGAACCGGACGGCCTCGCCTACATCGTCTACACCTCCGGCTCCACCGGCACGCCGAAGGGCGTGATGATCGAGCACCGCAACCTGGTCAACTACGTCTCCTGGTGCCTGGGCGGCTACACCCCGCTCGGCGGCACCGGCGCGCCACTGTACTCCTCGATGGCCTTCGACCTGCCCGTCACCTCGCTCTTCCCCGCGCTGCTCTCCGGGCAGCCCGTGACCATCACCAAGGACGACGGCACACCCGGGATCGACGCACTGGTCGCCGAGTTGGAGCGAGGTGGCTTCGGTCTGCTCAAGCTGACCCCGTCACACCTGGCCCTGCTCAATCAGTCCCTGTCGCCCGAGGCGGTCCGCCACGCGGCCGGCCGCCTGATCGCCGGCGGCGAGGAGCTGACCAGGGAGATGGTCTCCAGCTGGGCGGAGCACGCACCGGACACCGTGGTCGACAACGAGTACGGACCGACCGAGACCACCGTCGGCTGCTCGCACCTGGAGGCTACGGCCGCCGAACTCGAAGCGGGTGTGCTGCCGATCGGGCGGCCCTTCGCAAACACCACGATGCGGGTGCTGGACCGGAATCTCGAACTCGTCCCCGTCGGGGTGGCGGGCGAGCTCTACATCGGCGGGGCGCAACTGGCCCGGGGTTACGTCGAACGCCCAGAGCTGACCGCCGAGCGCTTCGTGCCCGATCCCTACGCGGCGGAGCCGGGCCAACGCCTCTACCGGAGCGGTGACTTGGCCAAGTACCGGGAGGACGGCGTGCTGGAGTTCGCCGGCCGGGTGGACCACCAGGTGAAGATCCGGGGGTACCGGATCGAGCTGGGCGAGATCGAGGCCGCGCTGCGCGGCCACGCCGACCTCCGCGACGTCGCCGTCCGGGTGCACACCACGCCGGGCGGCGAAAAGGAGCTGGTCGCCTACCTGGTGCCGGCCGAGGGCGCCGAGATCGACACCGCCGGGCTGCCCGCCCAACTGGCCCGGACCCTGCCGCCCTACCTGGTGCCGTCCGGCTACCTGATGCTCGACGACCTGCCAATGACCGCGAGCGGCAAGGTGGACGCCGCCGCGCTGCCGGAGTTCGCGGGCCCGGCCTCGACGCGCAGCTACCGGGCGCCGCGAACGGCGGTGGAGAACGTGCTGGCCAGGGCCTGGGCCAAGACCCTGGGCCTGCCCAGGGTCGGGATCGACGACAGCTTCGCTGAGCTCGGCGGCCACTCGCTCGCCGTGATGCGGGTGATCGTCAAACTCCGCACCGAGCACGGCATCCGGCTCTCCTTCCAGGACTTCTACCGGCACCGGACGGTGGCCGAACTGGCCCGGGTGGTGGCCGATTCCGAGACCGGGGAGCCAGGCACGGGGGCCGGCGGGGCGGAGACCGCGGACGCGATCGTCTGGCTCCGCCGGGAAGGGACGAGGCCGCCGCTGTTCTGCGTCCACCCCGGCAGCGCGCACTGGTTCGCCCAACTCGCCGAACACCTCGACGAGGACCAGCCGGTGGGCGTTTTCGAGTGGCCCGGGCTGACCCGCCCATGCCTCGCCCCCGAGAGCATCGAGCAGATCGCCGAACTCAACCTCGCCGAGCTGCGCCGGGCCGCACCGACCGGCCCGTACCGGCTGCTCGGCTGGTGCGGCGGCAGCCAGATCACCACCGAGATGGCCCGGCGGCTGTACGAGGCCGGCGAGGACGTCACCTTCCTCCTGCTGGACCCGGCGCTGGACACCTACGAGCGCGAGAACATGCAGGAGTTCATGGACACCTTCCTGCGGGCCGAGGCCCTGCTGGCCCGGCTCGCCGTGGCCGGCGAGGACGAGGTCGACGAGATCCAGCGGCAGGCGCACGCCGTCCTCAACGTGATCGTCGACGACGGCGAGGTCGATCCGCCGGTGCCCGGAGACGAGTTCTGGCCCACCCGCGTGCGGGTCTGGCGGGAGTTGCTGCAGACCCGGCTGAACTACCGGCACCGGGCCTACCCGGGGAAGCTGCACCTGCTCGCGGGTGACGAGCTGGCCGCCGGCCAGCACGAGGTCGCGATCGGCGTCAGCTTCGCCGACTTCACCAGCCGGTGGGCCGAACTGGCCCACGGCGGGCTGGAGGTGTACCGGGTGTCCGGCAACCACCTCGGGGTCCTGCGCGCGCCGCACGTCGGCGAGGTGGCCGAGGTGCTCACCCGCCTGATGGACACCGGGAAGCAACAGACGCAGAGATGACCGACCGTCAAGAAGTTCAGAAGGAAGTGCACTGATGTCGATGGGCCTTGAGGTCGGCACCCATGCCGACGGGATGACCCTGAACAGAGCCGACGCGCTGGCGGTCGAAGAGGTGGCGGGAGCGCTGCTGTCGACGGCCGACAGCCGGATCGACGACGTGGCGTGGCTGCGGGAGGCCGGGCGGCGCTGGCACGACCTGCCGGTCTCGCTGCGGAAGTCGCTGGCGGCCTTCCGGCGCGACTCCGGCCCCGCCGGGGCGTTCGTGATCCGGGGGCTGCCGGTGGACCCGGCACGCGTCCCCGGGACGCCGATGGTGAGCGGTTCGGTGCAGCGGGAGGCGACCGTCGCCGCGGCCGCGCTGATGCTCGTCACCAACGCGCTGGGCGATCCGATCTCCTTCCGGCCGGAGAAGTCCGGCGCGATGGTGCACGACGTCATCCCGGTGCCCGGCAACGAGGAGTTCCAGGGCAACGAGGGATCGGTGCTGCTGACCTTCCACAACGAGAACGTCTTCCACCCGCACCGCCCGGACTACGTCCTGCTGCTCTGCCTGCGGGCCGACCACGACCGGGTGGCCGGGCTGCGGACGGCCTCCATTCGACAGGTGGCCCGGCTGCTGAGCGACGAGAGCCGCGAGGTGCTGTTCCGGCCGGAGTTCGTCAGCGCCCCACCGCCCTCGTTCGGCCTGCCACCGGGGGAGTCGGAGCCGCACGCGGTGCTGAGCGGCGCACCGGAGGACCCGGACGTCCAGGTGGACTTCGCGGCCACCGACCCGCTGACCCGGCGGGCCGACGCCGCGATGCGGGAGCTGCAGGCGCTGTTCGCCGAGCACGCGCTGACCCACTACCTGACCCCCGGTGACCTCGCGATCGTGGACAACCGGGTGACGGTGCACGGGCGGACGGGGTTCACCCCGCACTACGACGGCCGGGACCGCTGGCTGCAGCGCACCTTCGCCGTCCAGAACCTGCGCCGGTCACGCGTCCACCGGGCGGACGACGGGCACGTACTGGTCGGCTGAGCACCGGCCCGACCGGGCGGTACGAGCACCGCGGTGGCGGGGCACCCCTGGGGGGGAGTGCCCCGCCACCGCGGCGTTTCCGGAGGCGTACAGGCTTCCGGAGTCGTTCAGGTTTCCGGAGGCGTACAGGGCAGAAGGCGGGCCTCCCCCGTCCTGCCGGGAGCGGCCCGCCTTCTGTTGAAGGTCCGTCAGTCCTCGACCACCACGAAACGCAGCTCCGAGGTGTAGCGGTTGCCCTGCTCGTCGGTGAGCCAGGACTGCTCGGGGGTCGGGAGCATCTCGGTCAGGGTCAGCCGGCCCTCCGGGTCCTTGGTGGCCAGCCGGCGAACGGCCTTGGCGAAGAGGTTCACGTACGCGGGGCTCTCGAAGTCCACGAAGAACGGCCGGGGTTCGGACGGGGACACCACGAAGACGAACCTGGGCAGCTCCGCCCCCGCCCACCAGCGGCGGGCCCGGACGAAGCGGCGGGCCTCGCTCTTGTCCCTGGCGAACTCCAGGCCCGCGCCGGTGAAGCGCCAGGTCTCGCGGGCCAGCACCATCCGGTCCACCGTGACGCGCGGCGAGTGGTCGGCGTCCGGGAGCAGTCGGCAGAGGTCCATCACCAGGGTGGTCAGCGCGTGGCTGAACACGTCCAGCACGTCGAAGACCGCGCCATCGGGCAGCACCACGACCAGCCGGCCCTCGCGCCGCTCCACCGCGACGTCGGCGCTCAGTACCGTCCGGGGGCGGTGCGGGTCGGCGGTGTGGTCCAGCAGCGCGACGTAGTAGTCCTCGGGGCGCACCAGGAAGTGCCGGACGCGGGCGGAGAGCCGCGACTTGTGCTCCTTGGGCAGCAGCGGCATCAACCGGGGCCCGGGGTGGTCCCGGCCGGTCTGCGCGAACAGCTCTTCCGGCGCGGGGTGCTGGTTGACGAAGAGCGAGTTGCCGAGGGTGTTGGTGGCGACGTGCAGCTCGCCGAGCACCAGCTCGAACTCACCGCGCTCCGCCGCCGCCTCGTCCTCCGCCGCGATCATCACGTCCGGGCTGAGGTAGCGAGCCGCCGTCCAGCTCGCGCCCCGCTCGCCGAAGGCCTCCCGGACGCGGTCGGCGATGTCCGCCGAAGCCACCCGGAGCCGGCCGTCGGCTGCGGGCAGGCCCAGAATCCCGTCCCAGCGCCGCCAGAACTCGCCCTGGATCTCCGCCGCCCCGGTGACCGCGTCACCGTGCAGGATCGGCATGCAGGCGAACCAGAAGGCGGCCAGGTCGACCCGGCCGCCCTCGCCCGCCGCCTCGGCGAGCCGGTCGTAGACCTGTTCGGCCAGGCCCAGCACCTGGTCCGCCAGCCGGGAGGTCAGCCACAGCGCGCTGGTCATCAGCAGATCGAGCGGGGCCAGCGCCGCGAGCACCTCGGTGCCGACCCGGGCCGTCGCGGTGCGGACGCAGTCCGAGTAGACCAGGGCCCGGTTGGGTGCCGTGTTCTCGCTCTTCTCGCGCTGCGCGGCGGTGTCGGTCAGTTCGGCGAAGTCGCTCTCCAGCGCGGCGAGCGCCGCGCACAGCTCCTCGACGTCGTCCCCCACCGCCTGCACCCTGTCCCGGCCGCGCTCCAGGGCGCCGAGCAGATCGAGACCGTGCTGCCGGGGTGCCGGATCGCCGATACCCTCCAGCCAGGCCCGCAGGTACTGTTCGGGGTAGGTGGTGGCGGGGATTTCCAGGCGCCAGACGATCCACCGGCGCTTGACCAACTCTGCGAGTATGTCGGCGACTTGGTCGGGGCTCAGGTGGTCGGCGAGCTCCTGTCGGATGGCTCGGGCGGTGCGGGTGCCGTCGCAGCGGGTGAGTACCTGATGGATGTGCGGGGTGATCGGCTGCGGGGGGCGGCCGGGCAGGGTGACGCTCTGGGCGCCGTTCTGTTCGTCGATGCGGACGAACGGGACGCGGCGCGGGGCTGTCCATTCGCGCAGCGCCGGGTCGGTGTCGATGGTCTTGGCGAGCGCGTCCATCGACCAGCTGGAGAAGTAGACCCGGGACTGCGCGATCAGCCGCTCGCCAGGGTCGACCAGGATGCCGCGCTCGGCGGTGTCGATCCGACCCCAGCCGACCGGGCCGAAGAACCCGATGGTGTCGTTCTTCACGCAGAACCGCTGCCAGTAGTGCGCGATCAACTCCTCACGCTGGCGCGGCCCGCTGGTGCGGCCCGCCGCGGTGGGCTCCCAGCGGACGAACGGTGCGATCGCCCGGCCGAGCACGGCGCGGTTCTGCCAGGCCACCGCGGTCTGGAAGGCCGGCTGCGCCGCGATCTTCTGCAGCTCGCGGGCCGTGCCGACGGCGGCCTCGCCGAAGACCTCCTCGAAGGCCCTCCACCGTGGCCCCGCGAGGGCCTCCCGGGCGCCGAACTTGTCCGCCGCCACCGCCAGGCCCTCGGGCGTCAGCCGCAGCACCCCGGTCGCCGGGAAGCCCGCCCCTCGGAGCCCGAACTGCTCCCACACCTGCCACTTGTCACCGAACGGCACTGTTGTCCCGGTCATGGCCCGCTGCTCTCCCTTGCCTCCGGTCGGTGTCTTCAGAGCCGGTCGGCGTCTGCGATGTCTTTGAGGTCCGCGAGGTCCTCGGCGACGACCGTCGCGAGGTCTTCGGGCGACGGGTAGGTGAAGACCAGCGCCACGGCGACCTCGATGCCGATCGCCTCCTGCAGTCGGGCGGTGATCTGGAAGGCGCTGAGCGAGTCGCCGCCCGCATCGAAGAAGTCGCTGCTGGTGTCGAGACTCTCGTCGCCCAGTGTCTCGCGGTAGAAGGAGGCGATCAGCTCGGGGAGCGCCGCCGCATCGACCTTGGTCGCGTTCGTCATGGTCATGGTGACTCCTGGTCAGTGTGGTTGTCGGTGTGGTGCTCGGAGTGGATCTGGGGACGGTTCGCCGGGAGGATCCGGGCGGCCAGTGCGGCGGGTGTGTTGCCGCCGGAGACGATGACGGCGACCCGGCCGCCCCGCAGCGCCGGGCCGGCCGAGGCCAGCGCGCCCGCCAGCGCCACGCTGCCGGTCGGCTCGGCCTCGACGCCCGCGCGGTGCAGCAGCGCCATCGCGTGCGTGATCGCCTCGTCGGTGACGCCGATCATCTCGTCGACCCGCCGCTGGATGATCGGGTACGGGATCTCGCCCGGCCGCTGGCCGCGCAGCCCGTCGGCGACCGTCCGGCTCGGCGGCACCTCGACGGGGGCGCCCGCCGCGAGCGAGAGGGCGTAGCGCCTGGCGTCCACCGGCTCGACGCCGATGATCCGCACCTGTCTGGTCAGGGCGGAGGCGGCCAGGCAGACGCCCGCGAGCAGGCCGCCGCCGCCGGTCGGTACGTAGATCGCGTCGAGGTCCGGCGCGTCCTCGAAGACCTCCAGGCCCAAGGTGCCCTGACCGGCCACCACCAGCTCGTGGTCGGAGGACGGCACGAAGAGCGCCCCGTGGCGGCCGGAGAGCTCCCGGGCGTGCCGGTCGCGCTCGGCGACGCCGCCGTCCACCCGGACGACGTGTGCGCCGAGCGCGCGGATCACCCGCTCCTTAACCGCGCTGGCCCCGGCGGCCATCACGACGGTGACACCGACGCCCAGCGCGCCGCTCAGCCGGGCGACCGCGATCCCGTGGTTGCCGGACGAGCCGGTGACGATCTCGGTGGCGCTGTTCCCGACCATGGTGTTCGCGGCGCCCCGCAGCTTGAACGAGCCGCTGTGCTGCAGGTGTTCGGCCTTCAGTAGGAGGCCGGGCAGCGAACGCACCGTCAGCAGCGGGGTGCGGCGCACCTGGGCGGAGATCCGGTGGGCTGCCGCGAGCACGTCGTCGAGCCCGAGTCGGGTGCCCAGGCTGCTCATCGGGCCCCGTCCGCAGCCGTCGTGGCCGTCACGCCTGTCACGCCTGTCG
Source organism: Streptomyces sp. NPDC060031 (assembly GCF_042736805.1). Lineage (NCBI taxonomy): Bacteria > Bacillati > Actinomycetota > Actinomycetes > Kitasatosporales > Streptomycetaceae > Streptomyces > Streptomyces sp. NPDC060031. Next base: position 14,923 of record NZ_JBHWVM010000030.1, on the reverse strand, counting down.
CGGCGCGCGGCCCGAGCGCAGCCCGGTCGGCCTTGCCGGTGCCGGTGGTCGGGACGCGCTCGATCCGGTCGAACCGGCGCGGCATCATGTAGTGCGGCAGGCTCTCGGCCAGGTGCGCGCGCAGCACGGTGTCGGCGACCTCGGCCAGCCGGCCCGTGACATGGGCGACCAGGAAGACCCGGCCCCTGCCGTCGGTGTCGGCGGTGACCACCGCGCCGGTGACGGCGGGGTGGGTGAGCAGCGCGCCCTCGATCTCGGCCGGGTCCACCCGGTAGCCCCGGATCTTGATCTGCCGGTCGCTCCGGCCGAGGTACTCCAGGGTGCCGTCCGGCCGCCGCCTGGCCAGGTCGCCGGTGCGGTACATCCGGGCTCCGGGCGGCCCGGCCGGGTCGGGCCGGAAGCGGTCGGCGGTGTGCCCGGGCCGGCCGGCGTAGCCACGGGCCACGCCCACGCCGCCGATGTGGAGTTCACCGGCCTCCCCGTCCGGCACCGGCCGCAGCCCGGTGTCGAGCAGCTGGGCGGTCACCCCGTCGATGGGCGTGCCGACCGGGTCGGCCGCCGTCTCGGGGTCGGCCGGCACGTCGTACCGGGTCGAGGTCATGGTGCACTCGGTCGGGCCGTACTGGTTCACCAGCCTGCCGGTGAACGCCCGTCGGCCGCCTGCCGTGAGGAAGGGCCGCAGGGACTCCCCGCTCGAGACCACCAGCTTCACGCCGCGCAGCCGATCGGCGCTGCCCTCGTGCTGGGTGAGGAAGGTGAGGAAGGACGGGGTCGCGCTCAGCACGGTGTTGACGCGGAAGGTCCGTATCGTGGCCAGGAACTCCTCGGCCCGCAGCAGCGCGGAGCGCTCCACCAGGACGAGGCGCCCGCCGGCCGCCAGCGGGGCGAAGGTGTCCCGGATCGAGGCGTCGTAGCCGAGCGGGGCCAGCTGCACCGCGATGGTGCGCGGCCCCAACCCGTAGTCGCGGGCGACGAATCGCAGGTACGAGCTGAGGCCCCCGTGCTCGATCAGGACGGCGTTCGGTGTGCCCGTCGACCCCGAGGTGTGGCTGACGTAGGCCAGTGTGCGCGGCTCGACGGGCGGCAGGGGTGCGTCCGGTTCGCCGGCTGCCGGGTCGAGGCGGTCGATCAGGACGGCCGGGCCCTCGACGGGGAGGGCGAGCCGCTCTTCGAGGGCGCTGTCCGTCACCAGGAACGTGGCCCCCGCGCTCTCGACCATGGCGGCCAGGCGCGGGCCCGGCAGATCCACGTCGAGGGTGAGGAAGGCGCCGCCCGCGCGCGCCACGGCGGCCATCGCGACGACGGCCTGGACGCCGCGCTCGACGGCGACGGCGCAGACCGCCTCCGGGCCCACCCCGCGCCGGACCAGCGCCCTGGCCAACCGGTCGCTCCGGTCGAACAGTTCACCGTAGGAGACCACGCCGCCGGGGGTGACCAGGGCGGGGGCCAGCGGATCGCATGCGGCGTGCACGCCGATGTCGTCGACGAATGTGCTGTCCACGGTCAGACCCCGCCTTCCGGGCTCGCCGACCGGTCGACGGCCACGAAGCGCAGTTCCGAGGTGTAGCGGTTGCCCAAGTCGTCGGTGAGCCAGGCTTGTTCTGGGGTCGGTAGCATCTCCGAGACCGTCAGCCGGGCGTCCGGGTCCTTGGCCGCCAGTCGGCGGACGGCCTTGGCGAAGATGTTCACGTACACCGGGCTGTCGAAGTCCACGAAGAACGGCCGGGGTTCGGACGGCGACACCACGAAGACGTACCGGGGCAGCTCGTTCTCCTCGCGCCAGCGGCGGGCCCGGACGAAGCGGCGGGCCTCGCTCTTCTCTCTGGCGAACTCCAGCCCCGAGGCGGTGAATCGCCAGGTCTCCCGGGCCACCACCATCCGGTCCACGGTGACGCGCGGCGAGTGGTCGGCGTCGGCCCGCAAGGTGAAACGGTCCATCACCCGGTTGGTCAGCGCGTGGCTGAACACGTCCAGCACGTCGAAGACCGCGCCGTCGGGCAGGACCGTGGCCAGCCGGCCGTCCCGCTCCTCCACCAGCACATCGGCCGAGCACACCGTCCGGGGACGGAGCGGGTCGGCGGTGTGGTCGACCAGCGCGACGGAGTAGTCCTGGGGGCGCTCCAGGGCGGGACGGCTGCGCGGCGACCACTTGATCAGTGGGAGCTCCTTCGGCAGCATCGGCACCAGGCGCGGGCCGGGGAAGTCGGTGCAGGTCTCCTCGATCAGCTCCTGGCGGTCCGGGTGCTGCATCACGAAGAGCGAGGCGCCGAGGGTGTTCATGGCGACGTGCAACTCGCCGAGCACCAGCTCGAACTCGCCACGCCCGACGGCCGCCAGGTCCTGGGCGACGACCATCACGTCGGGGCTGATGTAGCGCGCCAGCGACCAGCCCCCACCGGGCTCGTCGAAGGCCTCCCGGACCTGGTCCGCGATCTCGGCCGAGGAGCGCCGGACCTGCCGGGCGCCGGGCGGGGCGTCGATGATCCGCGACCAGCGGGCACGCAACTCGGCCTGGATGCGGTCGATATCGGCGATCGACTCGCCGTGCGGCGCGGGCAGGCACTCGAACCAGAGCGAGCCGAGATCCACCACTTCCCGTTCGGTGCGCAGCCGGTGGAAGGCCTCGGTGATCCGGCCGCCGACGGTCTCGGCGAAGCGGTTGGTCATCCACCGGGCGCTGGTCAGGCAGAGCTCCAGCGGCGTGAGTTCGCCCAACACGGCGGTGCCGACCCGGGCCGTCGCGGAGCGGCGGCAGTCGGCGTAGACCAGGGCTCGGTTGGGCGCGGTGCGGGTGCTCTTCTCGCGCTGCGCGGCGGTGTCGGTCAGTTCGGCGAAGTCGCTCTCCAGCGCGGCGAGCGCCGCGCACAGCTCGTCGGCGTCCCGGCCCGCCGCGTGCACGCGGTCGCGGCCGCGCTCCAGCACCAGCAGCTTGGCCAGGGCCGGCTCGCGCACGGCGGGGTCGCCGACGCGCTCCAGCGCCGAGCGCAGGTACTGCTCGGGGTAGGTGGTGGCGGGGATCTCCAGGCGCCAGACGATCCACCGGCGCTTGACCAACTCCTTGAGTATGGCGGTGACTTGTTCCGGACCCAGGTGGTCGGCGAGCTCCTGCCGGATGGCTCGGGCGGTGCGGGTGCCGTCGCAGCGGGTGAGTACCTGATGGATGGGCGGGGTGATCGGCTGCGAGGGGCGGCCGGGCAGGGTGACGCTCTGTCCGTCGCCCTGTGTGTCGATGCGGACGAACGGGACGCGGCGCGGGGCTGTCCAGTCTCGCAGCGCCGGGTCGGTGTCGATGGTCTTGGCGAGCGCATCCATCGACCAGCTGGAGAAGTACACCTCGGACTGTGCGATCAGGCCCTCGCCGGGATCGACCAGGATGCCGCGCTCGGCGGTGTCGATCCGACCCCAGCCGACCGGGCCGAAGAACCCGATGGTGTCGTTCTTCACGCAGAACCGCTGCCAGTAGTGCGCCACCAACTCCTCACGCTGGCGCGGCATGCTGGTGCGGCCCGCCGCACTGGGCGTCCAGGCCAGGAAGGGAGCGATCCCGGTGCGCAGCACGGCCCGGTTCTGCCAGGCCACCGCGGCGCGGAAGGCCGGCTGCGCCGCGATCTGCTGCAGCTCGCGGGCCGTCCCGACGGCGGCCTCGCCGAACGCCTCCTCGAATCCCTCCCACTGCGGTCCCGTGAGGGCCTCCCGGGCGCCGAACTTGTCCGCCGCCACCGCCAGGCCCTCCGGCGCCAGCCGCAGCACCCCGGCCGCCGGGAAGCCGGGCCCGCGGAGCGCGAAGTGGCTCCAGAGCCGCCACCCGCCACCGGGCAGAAGTACGGTCTCAGACATCGACGGACCCCCGGCGTGAGCCGCCCGCGCACCACTCCAGGACGGCCCGCGCGCTGTGGTACTTGTTCTCGGCCTGCTCGAACGCGATGCTCGTGGGCCCGTCCAGCACCTCGGCGGTCACCTCGTCGCCCCGGTGCGCGGGCAGGTCGTGCATGAACACGGCGTCGGGGCTGCCCGCCATCACCGCCTCGTCCACCTGGAACGGTGCGAAGACGCTGCGCCAGTCGGGGTCGGCCTTGGCCGTCCCCGTGGTCTGCCACCGGGTGGTGTAGACCACATCGACGGTGGGCAGGCCGGTCATGTCGTGCCGCTGGTCGACCGTCGCCCCACTGCTCTTGGCGGCCACCGCCGCGCGGTCCAGGAAGCGCTGCTCCACGCCGTAGCCGGGCGGTGTCCGCAAGTGCAGCGTGGTGTTGCGGTACCGGGAGAGCGCGAGGGTGAGGGCGGATGCGGTGTTGTTGCCCTCGCCGACGTAGAGCACCCGCAGGCCCTCGATCCGCCCGAACCGGCCCTGCAGCGTGGTGAGATCGGCGAGCGCCTGGGTCGGGTGCTCGGCGGCGCTCATCGCGTTGACCACGGCCATCCGCTGCTGGGAGGCGAAGGCGCGCAGCTCGGCCTCGCTGCCGGCCGTCCTGGCCACCAGGACGTCGAGCATCCGGGAGAGCACCTCGGCGGTGTCCTCGACGGTCTCACCAGTGTTCTCCTGGAGATCCCCCGGGCCGTAGCTGATCAGCTGTCCGCCGAGGCGCAGCGCGCCGGCCGAGAAGGCCGTCCGGGTGCGGGTGGAGGTCTTGCGGAAGAGAACGCCGACGACGGCGTCCCGCAGCGGGCGGGCGTCCTCGCACCGGCCGGAAGCGTACTCGACGCCCCGCTGCACGATCCCGTGCATGTCCTCGTAGCTGAGGTCGTCGATGGAGATCAGGTGGCGGCGTGGCGGGTGGGGCATCGGATCCTCCTCGGTTCTGTGACTCACGTCCCTGGCCGCAGTCCCTGACTGCGGTGCGGCTATCGGCGCCGTCCAGGCCCTCAGGGCGCCAGCAGTGCCTGCCGGAGCACATCGAGGCCGCGGTCGAAACGGGCGGTGTCGATGGTCAGCGGTGGCAGCAGCTTGATGACCTCGTCGTGGCGGCCGCAGAGCTCGACGATCAGTCCGTGCTCGAAGGCGTACCGCTGGACGCGGTCGGCGCGCTCCGCTCCGCCGGCTCCGGCGGTGTCGATCCCCAGCGCCATGCCCCTGCCGCGCACCTTCAAGGCCGGGTCGACGGTCGCGAGTTCGGTGCGGAACCGGTCGAGGCGGGCCGAGGCGGCGGCCAGACCGGCGTGGAAGGTGTCCTGTCGCCACAGCTCGCAGGCCGCGGTGGCGGCCACGAAGGCCAGCTGGTTGCCACGGAAGGTGCCGGTGTGCTCACCGGGTTCCCAGACGTCCAAATCCCGGCGGAACAAGGTGAGGGAGAGCGGCAGGCCGTACCCGCCGATGGACTTCGAGAGGGTCACGATGTCCGGGGTGATACCGGATTCCTCGAAGCAGAAGAAGGTGCCGGTGCGCCCGCAGCCCGACTGGATCTCGTCGAGGATCAGCAGAATTCCATGACGCTCAGTCAACTCCCGCAGCCCGCGCAGCCACTCGGCCGACGCCGGGTAGACGCCGCCCTCCATCTGCATCGGCTCCACGATCACCGCGGCGGGCACCTCCACCCCCGAGGACGGGTCGGCGAGCAGCCGCTCGATGTACCCGAGCGAGTCGAACCCGCCCTGCGGGCCGTCCTCGTACGGTACGAAGGTGACGTCCTGCCCGCTCACCCCGCCGGCCCGGCGGGCCCGCCGGCTGCCGGTCACCGCGAGCGAGCCGCGCGACATACCGTGGTACGCGCCGGTGAACGCGATCACGCCGGAGCGGCCGGTCGCCTTGCGGGCGAGCTTGAGCGCGGCCTCCACGGAGTCGGTGCCGGTCGGGCCGACGAACTGCACCTTGTAGTCCAACCCGCGTGGTCGCAGGACCACTTCGGCGAAGGCAGTGAGGAACTGGCGCTTGGCCACGGTGTACATGTCGAGGCCGTGGGTGATGCCGTCGGCGGCCAGGTACTCGGCGAGCCTGCCCTTGATGAAGTCGTTGTTGTGTCCGTAGTTGAGGGTTCCGGCGCCGCAGAAGAAGTCCAGGAAGGTCCGTCCGTCCTCGGTGTACAGCTCCGCGCCCTTCGCCCGCTCGAAGACCACGGGGAACTTGCGGCAGTACATCCGCACCTCCGACTCCAGCTCCTCGAAGACCTTGAAGTCGGCGTTCTCGTCCGGCTCGTGAAGGGGGACGGTCGGTCCGTCCGCGGCGATGGTCATCCGGTGTCCTCTCGGCTTACGGTGATCCCGCGGCCGACCGTTGCGCACCGGTTCGTCTCCACGGATCGAGAAACGCCGCGCGGCCTGACGGACGCGGGCAGAAGTCAGGGTGCCGACCGGAGAATGGCCGGCGCCAGGGAAGGAGCGGCAGGCGTCGATCGCCTGGCCTGCTGCGCGTTTGTCTCTGCCCTCCGCCCGGCCCGGCCGGGCAGGCTGGGGCCGTGCGGGGCAGCGGGGCTTCAGAGCGGTGGGGTCGCGGAGTTCAGATCAGACCGGTCCGGACGGCGTGGGCCACCGCGTGGGCCCGATTGCGGACCTGGAGCCGGGCCATCAGCTCGTAGATGACGTTCTTCACGGTGTGTTCCGAGCAGACGAGGGAGCGGGCGATCGCCGCGTTGCCGTGCCCCTCGGCCATCAGCGTGAGCACCTCGGTCTGCCGGGAGGTCAGCCGCGAGGTGGCCGGCCCCCGCCTCGGCTGCGCACCAGGGTGGGGCGGGCCGGTCACGGCCGAGTCGTTGAGCACCGAGTCGTTGAGCACCGAGCTGTTGAGCACCAAGCCGTTGAGCAGTCGGGCCAGCACGCTGTGCGGCAGCCGACCTTCGTCCTGGTGGGCGGAGTGCACGGCGGCCACCAGGCGTGAAGGTGTCGCCTCGGCGGAGTGCAGCATCGCCCGGGCACCGGCCCGCACCGCCCGCAGGACGCCGTTGTGCGACAGCACGTCGGCCACCACCAGCAGCCGGCGGCCGTCGGACCACAGGCCCGGCAGGCAGGCGTCGATCGCTTCGTCCACCGTGCCCCCTGCCGCCACCAGCACCGCGCCGGGCGCCCGGTCGGGCTCGCCCACCGGTGCGATCCCGGCGTGCCGCAGCTTCGCCACCACGGCGTCCCGGAGGGTCGAGTCGCTCGCGTTGACGTGCACCCGCAGCCGCTCCCGTATCAACGTCCCGGTGCCCGTCACAGCAGGCCCGCCCGGAGGGCGTACGCCACCGCGTGGGCCCGGTTTCGGAGCCGGAAGCGCTGGGTGATGTCGTGCACCACGGTCGTCACGGTGCGGGGTGAGTAGGACAGTTCGCGGGCGATCTCGCCGGTCTCCCGGCCCTCGGCGACCAGCCGCAGCACCGCACGCTCACGGTCGTTCAGGCCCGAGCCCGCCCAGCGGGCGGGGGCGGCGTCGGCGGGGGTGGCGCGGACGCCGACGCCCTGTTCGAGCAGGCCGTCCAGCAGGCCGGGTGGCACGGTGCAGTCGCCCCCGGCGGCGGCGAGCACCGTCCGCGCCAGCCTGTCGGGGCTGGCCTCGCTACGGCGGAGCAGGCCGCGGGCGCCCGCCGCGATGGCATGCATCGCCTCGGCGGGGGTCAGATCAGTGGCCACCAGGACGATCTCGGGCCGGTGCGCCGCGCTCCGCGTCGCCCGGACGATGTCGAGCACCTGTTCCGTCACCCGGTCGACGATCACCACGGCGACCTCGGCCTGCTCGCCCGGCAGGATCACCGTGACATCGCCGTTGCTGAGCAAGGTGCTCCTCGTGCCGGCTTCCAGCACCGGATCCAGAGCGGCGATGCTGACTCGCACGGGCTCACCCATAGGGGTACCTCCTGGGGTTGGTATACGACGAACCTCTCGCCCCAGCAGCATGGCCGGGCCGCCCGCCCACCCACATCGGGTACCGGCCCCCACATTCCCGTCACACCGTCTCCGAAGACCCTTCACACGCAGGCGGGCGCCCCCCGCCCGTCCCGCCCGGGGCCCACCCGGCGGGCCCCGGCCCCACAACTCGGCCCGACCACCCGGCTGCCGGGATACCCCCGTTCCCCCTGGTCACCCTGGCCGGGTCGCCGTCCCGGCCGCACCCACACGCCCGGCTGGAGCCGGACTCGACAGAGTACGACCGAGAATATGGGGGCAACCTCCCCATACGGCACCGGCTCACCACCCGGCCCCGCCGGTGAGCCCGTGACCCCTGGTACGGGTGTCGCCTGGAGCGTCCCCAGAGCTGACCTTCCTCGAGCCGGTCGCGGGGACACAAGGGATAGATCTTCAGGCATACCGGCAGCAGGCGGAGCTAGGCACCCTCCCACGCCAGTGCCAGGAACCGCTCGATGCGCCCCAGGTCCAGCTCCACCGCCAGGGAGACGGCGGTGATCGCGTGGTCGACGTTGGCGGCGAGGATCTGCCCCTCGGACCGCTGCGAGGAGGTGGACCGTACGAAGGCGGTCCGGCGCGGCAGGTACGCCTTCACGTACCGCGGGTTGCCGGCCGTCTCGACGGCCGCCCAGTCACCCGTGCAGATGACCCGCAGCGGGTCGTGCGGGGTGACGAAGGCGGTGTCGGCCCGGACGGTACCGTCCGCCGTCATGACGTCGCACTGGCCGCGGTCGACCCGTACGACCCGGCCGGGCACCGGGCCCCTGCTCGGCGTACGGGGTGAACTCCGCCGCCCACGCGTCGTCCCAGCCGAAGGGGGTGAGAGGGGAGGGGGAAACAGAAGAGAGACTCAAGGGGAACCCTTCACACGCGCCCCTGGTGTCGTGTCCGTTTCGTTCAAGACCGTCGGCCGTCCCCGCTCCTAACCTGACGGCATGACTCCCCGACTCGACATGATCGGCCTGGTCGTCTCCGACATGGCCGCCTCGCTCGCCTTCTACCGCCGCCTCGGGCTGGACGTCCCGGCCGACGCCGCCGACCAGCCGCACGTGGAGGCGGACCTGCCCGGGGGTCTGCGGATCGCCTGGGACACCGAGGACACCATCCGCTCCATCGACCCGTCCTGGACCCGCCCGGACGGCCACAGCAGCCGCCGGGAGCTGGCCTTCCTGTGCGATTCCCCGGCCGAGGTGGACGCCCTGTACGCCGAGCTCACCGCCGCGGGCCACCCCGGCCACCTGAAGCCGTGGGACGCCTTCTGGGGCCAGCGCTACGCCGTCGTCCTGGACCCGGACGGCTGCGGGGTCTCGCTGTTCGCCGCGCTCGCCGCCGCGTAGGCCCCCGGCGTGGTCCCGGCCAGCGCCCGTACCTCGCGGGTGTAGTGGGCCTGGTCGGCGTACCCGGCGCGGTGCGCGACCTCCGCCTGGGGCAGCCCGCGCCGGGCCAGCGCCAGCGCCCGCTGGAGCCGCAGCACCCGCCCGAGCGTGCGCGGGCCGTACCCGAACGCGTCGAGCGAGCGCCGGTGCAGTTGGCGCTCGCCGAGCCCGACCGCCGCCGCGACGGCGGCGACCGGCTCCCCCGCGCCGAGCCGGGCCGCCACCTCCGCGGCCAGCGGGTCGGGCGGTCCGCTCAGGGCGGCGCGGGCGAGGGCCAGCTGCTCCAGTGCCGCGCACGGGTCCCCGTACGAGGCGATCCGCTCGGCGAGGCGCCGCACCTCGGGTCCGGGCCACAGGTCGGCCAGGTCCACCCGCCGGTCGCGCAGTTCCCGGGCCGGTACGCCGAGCAGCGCGGGCGCGGTGCCGGGGGCGAGGCGCAGTCCGGCGAAGGCGGAGCCCGCCACTTCCCCGGCGCGGTGCGGCCCGGTGTCGGGGCCCGCGACGAGCAGCCGCCCGTCGGCCCACAGCAGGTCCATGCACCCGTCGGGCAGCACCGCGGCGCCGCCCGCTCCGGCGGCGCGCCACAGCACGGCCCCGGGGACCAGGCGCGAGCGGTGTTCCTCGTACACGGACATCACGCTACGCCGCCGGAGCGCGGCCCGCGCCGGTGCTTGCGTCCGTGCCGGCGTCCGTGCTCGCGTCCGTGCTTGTCCAGGGCCCGAGTCAGTGCTTGCGCAGGCGCGAGTGGTAGTCCTCGGGCGGCAGGAAGTTCGACCAGCGTTCGGGGAACTCCGAGGGCATGCCGCCGTCCTCGTCGTCCTCCGACTCTCCCTCGGCCAGGGCCCGCCAGGCGGCTGCCCGGGCGATGAGCCGGGCGGCCTCGGCCTCGCGGACGCGTTCGTTCGCCTCGCGCGCCGCAGCCGTGGCCACCGAAGGCCAGACGCGGTCGATGGCGGCGTTGACGGCCGCGCCGACGAGGACCGCGAAGGCCGAGATGCCGATCCACAGCAGGACGGCCACCGGCGCGGCGAGGGAGCCGTAGATCGTCGGCCCCTCCACGGTGTTGGTGAGGTAGATCCGCAGCAGGAACGAGCCCACCACCCACATCGCCAGGGCCACCAGCGCGCCGGGCACGTCCTCGATCCACGGCGAGCGCACGGGGACGGAGACGTGGTAGAGCGTCGTCAGGAAGGCGATGGAGAGCAGGGTGACGGTGGGCCAGTACAGCACCGCGATCACTTCCGTGCCCCAGGGCACCATCCGCACCACCGCGTCCGGGCCGACCACCATGAGCGGCAGCACGATCGCGCCGATCAGCAGGGCGGCCACGTACAGCAGGAAGGCCAGCAGCCGGGTCTTGACGATGCCGCGCTGGCCGTCGAGCCCGTACATGACGGTGATGGTGTCGATGAAGACGTTGACCGCGCGCGAGCCGGACCACAGGGCGAAGGCGAAGCCGAGCGAGATCAGGTCGGGGCGGCCGCGGCCGGTGACGTCGTCCAGCATGGGGCGGGCGATGTCGTTGACGCCCCGGTCGGACAGGACGGTGCCGACCGCGCGCAGGATGTTCTCCTCGATGCTGGCCACGGACTGGGTGTTCGTCCAGCCGTCGACGTAGCCGAGCAGGCCCAGGAGGCCGAGGAAGAGCGGCGGGAGCGAGAGCAGTGTGAAGAAGGCCGCCTCCGCCGCGAGCCCGAGGATCCGGTACTCGATGCACGAGTTCACGGTGTCCTTCAGGAGCAGCCACGCCATCTTGCGCTTGGAGACGTTGCGATAGAGGGCCCGTGCCCGGTGGAGCCGACCTGGGATCCGCTCGGGTGTTTCTTTTGCTGGCTGCACGTCCTTACGGTATCCGCATGGCAGCCACCACCCACACAGTCAGCAACCAGGCCCCTCCCCTGGTGGGCTATGACGTATACGGCAGCGACCGGGTCCTGAGCGAGGGCGTCGAGCGGCACCTCGCGGACGCGGACCCCGAACTCCTGGACAGCGCGAGGGAGGAGCTCGGCGACCTCGGGCGGGCGGCGGGCTCCGCGCAGGCCCAGCTGTGGGGTACGCAGGCGAACGAGAATCCGCCCGAGCTGCGGACGCACGACCGCTACGGCAACCGGATCGACGAGGTGGAGTTCCACCCGGCCTGGCACCGGCTGCTGGGGCAGGCCGTGTCCGCCGGGCTCACCGACGCGTGGGGCCGGCCGGCCGGACACCTGCGCCGCGCGGCCGGGTTCTTCGTGTGGTCGCAGGCGGAGGCGGGGCACGGCTGCCCGGTCTCGATGACGCACGCGGCGGTGCCCGCGCTGCGGACGGATCCGGAGCTGGCCGCCGAATGGGAGCCGCGGCTGACCTCGCACGTGTACGAGGAGGGCCTGCGGCCGGCCGGTCAGAAGGCCGGGGTGCTGTTCGGCATGGGGATGACGGAGAAGCAGGGCGGCAGCGACGTACGGGCGAACACGACGGCGGCCGTGCCGTTGGACGCCTCGGGCGAGTACCTGCTGACGGGTCACAAGTGGTTCTGTTCGGCGCCGATGTCGGACGGGTTCCTGGTGCTGGCGCAGGCGCCCGGCGGGTTGACGTGCTTCCTGGTGCCGAGGGTGCTGCCGGACGGGACGCGCAACGTGTTCGCGATCCAGCGGCTGAAGGACAAGCTGGGCAACAAGTCGAACGCTTCGAGCGAGGTGGAGTTCGACGGGACGTGGGCGCGTCGGGTGGGCGAGGAGGGCCGCGGGGTGCGGACCATCATCGAGATGGTCGCGGCGACCCGGCTGGACTGCGTGATCGGTTCGGCCTCGCTGATGCGGCAGGCGCTGACGCAGGCCGTGCACCATGCGGAGCACCGCTCTGCTTTCGGAGCACCGCTCATCGACCAGCCGCTGATGCGCAACGTGCTGGCCGACCTCGCCCTGGAATCGGAGGCGGCCACCACGCTGACCCTGCGCCTGGCGGCCGCGTACGACGCCGGAACCGAGCAGGAGAAGGCCTTCCTGCGCATCGCGGTGCCCGCGGCGAAGTACTGGGTGACCAAGCGCTGTACGCCGATGGTGGCGGAGGCCCTGGAATGTCTGGGCGGCAACGGCTACGTCGAGGAGTCCGGGCTGCCCAGACTGCTGCGCGAATCCCCGCTGAACTCCATCTGGGAGGGCTCGGGCAACGTCCAGGCCCTGGACGTCCTGCGGGCCCTCCAGCGGGAGCCGCAGGCTCTGAACGCGTTCCTCCAGGAGGTCGGGCAGGCCCGGGGCGCCGACCACCGGCTGGATTCGGCCATCAAGAACCTGCTGACCGAGCTCGCCGACCTGGAGGGCATCGAGGCGCGGGCCCGCCGGGTCGTGGAGCGCATGGCGCTGGTCCTGCAGGGCTCGCTGCTGGTGCGCTGGGCCCCGCCGGAGGTGGCGGACGCGTTCTGCGCGTCCCGGCTGGGCGGTGACTGGGGCGCGGCCTTCGGCACGCTGCCGCACAGTCTCGATCTGGGGGCGGTGGTGGAACGGGCGCGGATCCCGGGCTAGCGGAAGTCCCCAAACCGCCCCGAGCCCAGATCCGGACCCGCTGACCTGGAGCAGAGGTGGCGCCGCGCCGACTCGGCACCACCCCTGATCCGAGAAGCCCCGAGGAGGAGCTGTCACGCCGCTCAGCGGCGTCCGGACAGTTTCGGTCGAGCGACCGGGACTTGGCGAGAGTTGCATACCGTTGCAACCTGTGAGTCGACAGCCGCCCGCCGGACGTGCCGGGGGAAGCGGCGCGAGCGGACCGCCCGGGCGGCAACCGTCGTAGGTCCTGTTCCACACGGGGAGGTTCCGGTGGCCAACACCGCAGGCAGCGCGGTCGATGTGGCGCGCATCTCGGCCATGGACGCGCGGGATGCCGCGCGCCTGCTCAAGGGAGTACGGGCGGCCGCGCTGGGCGGCGGCCGGCCGCCGGCGGCCCCCCGGCCGGAGATCGCCGAGTCCTGGCGCCGGATGCTGGCCGGCGGGGTGCACCCGGACCGCGACGCGCGCTCCCGGGTGCTGTCCGCCGCCGAGACGGAGGAGCGGCGCCAGACCTCGCCGCTGCGCGAGATCCTGCCGGTGCTGCGCGAGGGGCTGCTGCCCGAGCTGGACGACGCGCTCCACATCATGGTCGTCGCCGACGCGGAGGGCCGGCTGCTGTGGCGGGAGGGCCACACCTCGATCCTGCGCAAGGCGGACCGGCTCGGCTTCGCGGTGGGCGCCGACTGGGACGAGGCCGTGGTCGGCACGAACGGGGTCGGCACCGCCCTGGTGGCCCGGCGGCCGGTCCAGGTGTTCTCGGCGGAGCACTTCGTCTCCAGCCACCACGACTGGACCTGCGCGGGGGCTCCCGTACGGGACCCCAGGGACGGGCAGCTGCTGGGGGTGGTCGACGTCAGCGGGCCGCTGGCCACCATGCACCCGGCGACGCTGGCGTGGGTGAGCTCGGTGGCCCGGCTCGCCGAGCGGGAGCTGCGGGTGCGGCACCTGGAGTCGCTGGAGCGGCTGCGGTCCATGGCGGCGCCGCTGCTGGCCCGGATCCCGGGGCGGGCCGTGGCCGTGGACGCGAACGGCTGGACCGCGGCCGTGACGGGGCTGGCGCCCGCGGACCGGATCCCGCTGCCGAAGTCCTTCGGGCCGGGCCGGGTGTGGGTCCCGCAGCTCGGCGACTGCGTGGCGGAGCCGCTGCCGGGCGGGTGGCTGCTGAGCGTCACCGGTGAGCGCCGGGACGCGGCGGCCGCGCGGGTCGTACTCGACCTCAGCCGGGCCGGGTCCTGCTCGGCGACGGTCCACGGGGCCTCGGGCAGCTGGTCGCAGGAGCTGAGCCCGCGCCATGCGGAGCTGCTGTTCCTGCTGGCGGAGTCCCCGCGGGGGCGGTCGGCCGCGGAGCTCTCCGCGGAGCTGTTCGGCGACCCGACGCGGACGGTGACGGTGCGGGCGGAGCTGTCGCGGGTACGGCGCCACCTGGCCGGGGTGCTGACGCACCGGCCGTACCGCTTCGCGGGGGACGTGGAGGTGGAGCTGATCCGCCCCGAGGACCCGGCGGCGCTGCTCCCCCACTCCACGGCGCCCGCGGTGATCAGGGCCCGCCTGAGCCGGACGGGACCCGGCGTGATTCCCTGAACCGCATGAGCACCATCACCCTCACCACCTGGTCCCTGGAAATGACCTCGCCGCAGGACCTGGTTCCGGCGGCCGTTCCCGGCCCGGAGGTCACCGTCGCCCGGGCGGAGGTCCCCTCCCCCGAATTCAGCCGCTTCCTCTATGCCTCGGTGGGCGGCGACATCCACTGGACGGACCGGCTGTCCCTGACCCGCGCGCAGTGGGTGGAGCAGCTGGGGCGGCCGGGTGTGGAGACGTGGGTGGCGTACGACCGGGGGACGCCGGCCGGGTACGTGGAATTCGACCCGCAGCCGGACGGCGTGGTGGAGATCATGTACTTCGGCCTGCTGCCGGACTTCCGGGGGCGGCGGATCGGCGGGCACCTGCTGTCGGTGGGCATCGCCCGGGCCTGGTCCCTCGCGGAGCGCTGGCCGGAGCTGGAGCCGACCCGGCGGGTCTGGCTCCACACGTGCAGCCAGGACGGCCCGACGGCGATGGACAACTACCTCCGCCGCGGCTTCAAGCTCTTCCACACGGAAACGGAGCCCAAGGAAGACACCCCGACCCCGGGCCCGTGGCCGGGCGCGTAGCCCCTCGGGGGAGGTCCACGGACCCGCGTGCGCGGCGCCGCTGCCGGGGCTCCGCCCCCGACCC